>NZ_JBEQZJ010000007.1:0-97547 GCF_045223415.1 Hoskinsella mucinilytica
AATCACAGGAATTATGGAATGTGCAAAAAATATGATAAAGAAAAATCATATGGAAGTGAATGAAACATTAGAAATGCTTGGAGTAGATGAAACGCTCAGACCTAAGATTCTAGAAATCTTAAAAAAGGAAGGAATTAAGTAAGATTAGTTTGATAATCATTATTCTTGTACTAAGCTTTTTTGGAATGTGCAAGGTTTATACAAAGAAGAAAGATGCAAAGGATTTCTTGATAGAGAAATTGAAACCTACACAGAAAGTTTTAAAATTTTATGAAAAAAATAACATGATGTATTACATGCGATAGATGACAATTTCAAAAACCAGTAAGCGATATTTAACCTTTCTCAGCAAGAAGTTCCCCACTTCTAAAGTGGGAGATGAATTGTTTTCCACCCACTCTTGATATGCACCGAGCAATGTGTTATGATGTAATCAGTCGAAACAGGAAAGGATGATTATACGTGGAATTAGACAACAATGCACATTCAGTGTTTTTGCTGAATTATCATCTTGTACTTGTTGTGAAATATCGTCGAAAAGTATCCGATGACAGCGTTTCTGCACGTGCAAAAGAAATTTTTGAGTACATTGCACCGAATTACAACATTACATTACAGGAATGAAAATCATGATAAAGACCATATTCACATTCTTTTCAAGGCACAACCGAAATCGGAAATCAGCAAATTCATAAACGCCTATAAAAGTGCAAGTAGTAGACTTCTGAAAAAAGAGTTTCCACAAATTAAATCAAAGTTATGGAAAGAATATTTTTGGAGTCAGAGTTTTTGCTTACTTACAACAGGCAGTGCGCCTATTGAAGTAATCAAAAAATATATAGAAAGCCAAGGTGAAAAGCATTGAACAAAGCTTATAAATTCAGAATATATCCAAATGCAGCGCAACGTACAATGTTTGCCAAAACCTTTGGTTGCGTCAGATTTATCTACAATCGTATGTTATCCGATAAAATCAAATACTATGAGGAAACCAAGCAAAATCTGAAGAATACTCCTGCAAAGTATAAAAAAGAATTTGACTGGCTGAAAGAGGTTGACAGTTTAGCCCTTGCGAATGCTCAGATAAATTTACAGACATCGTACAACAACTTTTTCAGAAGTCCTAAAATAGGCTTTCCGAAATTCAAATCCAAGAAATCTAACCATAGGAGTTACACAACAAACTGTGTAAATGGCAATATTGTTATTGCTGAGGGATATATCAAACTTCCAAAAGTAGGCTTGGTTAAGTTGAAGCAACATAGAAATGTCCCATCAGATTATAAGTTGAAATCCGTGACGATAAGCCTTACTCCAAGCGGAAAGTATAATGCAAGTGTTCTATTTGAGTATGAAAACCAAGTACAACAAGCAGAAGCGACAACTTTCTTAGGACTTGACTTTTCTATGCACGAATTATACAAGGATAGTAACGGAAATGAACCAAGGTATCCAAGATATTATCGGCAAGCTGAAAAGAAGCTTGCAAGAGAACAACGTAAGTTATCAAAAATGCAAAAAGGTTCAAATAACCGTAACAAACAGCGTATCAAAGTAGCCGAGTTGCACGAAGAGATTGCAAATCAACGCAAGGATTTTCTGCATAAACAATCAAGGCAGATAACCAATGCAAACGATTGTGTATGTATAGAAAATCTTGATATGAAAACGATGTCGCAAGCCATGAATTTTGGAAAATCCGTATCCGATAATGGATGGGGAATGTTTGTTATGTTCCTGCAATACAAACTTGTTGAAAAAGGGAAACAGCTTGTCAAGGTGGATAAATACTTTGCAAGTTCTCAAATCTGTAATGTCTGTGGTTACAAAAATCCCGAAACGAAAAACCTTAGGATACGTGCGTGGGACTGTCCCGAATGCGGTACACATCACGACAGAGACATAAACGCTGCAATGAACATTAGAAACGAGGGTATGCGATTAGTTTCTGCATAACTCAAAACATAAAACCGTGGGACACACGGGGTTAGCTTGTATATGCTTACAGCAGTAGCTGTATCGAGCAAGAAGCTCTCACCTCTAAGCATTAGCGTAGGTGATGAGAGTATGTCACAAATACTATTATGTTAATTAATAATACCTATAATACTCATCAAATGACATGCTTATTTATAATGATTTAGCTTTTTAGAATAATTGTTACTTATTTTAGATAAGTTGTTTTTGTTTTGCTTTACTTTGTATAATTTAGAGTTACTAAAAAGTATAAAAATCATGACGAAAAATGCAAACCGAAAGGGTTTACATTAGCGACTATAGGGATTAAAATGACAATGTCAGAAGGGAAAGATGAAATTTCTGATGTAGTGAGAGGTTTATTGCTTTATTGAAACAGGACAGTTTAGTTGCCGCAAGTATCAAATCCTATACTAATCGAGATAAACTAGAAAAAGCTTAAAACCCTTCTTTTTCTAGCAAATTTCATCCAAAACACAAAAAAAAACTGATTTTTTACCCGAAATCAGCTGTTTAAAAAGGTATAGGTTTCTGAACATGTTTCAAAAAAAAGCAGAAGCAAAGTGAGGTGGAGAATTGAAAAAATCACGAAAAGTGTTCTTGACAGTTTTTTGCATATTCACTATTTGTGGCTGTAGCTCTAAAGCAGATACAAATGAAGAATTAACACCTGTTGTAAATAAAACAGCAACAGGTGAAATTATTCCATCCTATACAAGAGATATAACACCTGGGAAAAAGATAGAAATATCAGCTAGCAGGTTAATTGAAAAAATGGACTCTAAAGATGAATTTGTAGTTGTCTTTACACTTACTAACTGTAGCAAATGTCAACTTTTTAAAGAGATGTTTGAGAACTACAAAATGATTCATCATGTAGAATTATTTGATGTAGTTTTAGACAAAGAAGAAGATGCAACTGCAGCCACAGAAAAAATACAAAAGTATTTTACAGATTTTGAAGATACACCATCCATTTTTTATGTAAAGAATGGCATGGTGATACAAGGAAATAGTTCTTCTTTTAGTGAAGATGGCTTTGATGAATGGATACAGATTAATCAATTGGATAAAGCTGATTAATATGATTTGCGTTAGGTTAAAGTGATTTTCAATTATGTTCACAAAAAGGGCATTATATAGAAATTAGTAAGTTGGAATACTATACAGCTATATATTGAAAAATGTCAAGTATATTTGTGAATCTTATAACTAGATGACTTGGTTATAAGACTATGGTTTATTTATGACTATATGGTAATAAAAAAGGCGAAAGGTTTTAATAAGTGTTTTTTGATTTAAAGCAATAAGATGAGGAGGAACAAATGAATAATATATTAAAAAGAGTTGGTGTTGTTGGATTAGCAATGTCAATGACGTTTACTATGGCTTATTCAAATTCTGCATTTTTCATTTCTGCCAAAGCGGAAGAGGGTAGTGATCAAAACCTTGAAAATACGATAGGTGCAGTAAGCGGAGAAGCTCAAAAAACGAAAAATGTTGTTGATATCAAACTTGAAACTGGTACATTACGTGCAACCTTTTTAAAGGATAATGTATTTAGATTAAACTTTGAAAAAGATGGAAATGATTTCTTAGTAAATGCTAAGCCATATGTAAGCAGTAGCTATAATAAAGTTTTTATTCTTGATAAACACGATAGTGATTATGAAGGAGTAGAACCAAATGTTTCAGATGATGGAAAAACTATTACATTATCTACAAGTGCTTTAAGTTTAACAATAAATAAAGAAAATTCTTTGATGAAATTATCCAATAGTAATGGGAAAACCCTTTGGGAAGAAGCTAAACCTATTACGATTGAGAAAAAGAAAACTACGCAGACTCTAAAAACAGATCCTGATGAATATTTCTACGGAGGAGGTACTCAAAATGGTTACTTCTCCCATAAGAATACAAAACTTCAAATAAGAACTGGTGGCGGCTGGGAAGATGGTGGACGTAGTAACCCTGTTCCTTTCTATATGTCAACAAAGGGGTATGGTGTGATGCGTCATACCTTTACTCCAGGTGATTATGATTTTTCAGAAACTGCAACGTTCTCACATGAAGAAGAGCGCTTTGATGCTTACTATTATGTGGAACCAGCAACAGATTTAAAAGCGTTGTTAAATGATTTTACGGAAATGACAGGACGTCCTGTATTCTGGCCACGTTGGGGTCAATATATTGGACATGCAGATTGTTATAATTATAATGCTAATACAGGTGAGAGAGATTTAAATACTCATGGTACAACAGTTTTAAATAACTATGTTAAAAATCATGAAATTCCATTAGGATGGATGTTACCTCAAGATGGTTATGGATGTCATTATGGAAAGACTGGAACTGTAGATGGCAATATTGAAAATTTACAAAAATTTGTATCTTCAGCAAATGATTTGGGTGTTCAAGTTGGAATGTGGACACAAAGTGATTTGTATAATGAAAGTGAAAAGGTTTTACGTAATGTAGACAAAGAAGTTATGACTGCAGGAACACGTGGAATTAAAACTGACGTTGCTTGGGTAGGAAATGGATACGATATGCAGATGAACTCTGTATCTACTGGATATGAAGCTATTGCACAATCTGGTGATCGTCCATTTATCTTCTCATTATATGGTTGGGCTGGTTCCCAAAGATATAACGGTATTTGGACAGGCGATCAATCTGGTGGTCGTTGGGAATATATACGATTTATGATTCCTTCTTATATTGGATCAGGATTATCTGCACAACCTAATGTAGGCTCAGACATTGACTCTATTTATAAAGGTAATCGTGTTATCGCAACTCGTGATGTTGAATGGAAATCCTTTACACCAATGTTATACAACATGGGTGGATGGGATGGCTCAAAAGCCGATGATTTGGATGGAAAGACACCTTGGGAATATAGTTCACAAGATGGTGGAGAGTCTGAAGCAATCCAACGTTTATATTTAAAGACTAGATCTGAACTAACTCCATATAACTACACATTGGCTAAGGAAGCAAATACAAATGGTACACCATTACTTCGTGCTATGGTATTGGAATATCCTAATGATCCAGTTACATATGGTAAAGATACACAGTATCAATATATGTGGGGACCAAACTTATTGGTAGCACCTGTATATGAAGGACCTAGTAATAATACCGATGCAGGTAAACGTGATAATATTTACCTTCCTGATGAGAATCAGACATGGATTGATTTCTTTACTGGTGAACAATACAATGGTGGGCAGACATTATATAACTTTGATGCACCACTATGGAAACTGCCAGTATTTATAAAGAGTGGAGCAATTATTCCTTATACAGAAGATAATAACGCTTCTGGAGAGATTACAGATGCATTTGATCGTATCTTCGATGTTTATCCTGATGGTGATACTTCATTCACAATGTATGAAGATGATGGTAAATCAATTGATAGTGGATCTGCTAATACAACTATAACATCAAGTGCTCCTAAGATGACAAAGGGAAGCGCTGAAGATGGAACAGCTACAATAACGATTGATAAACGTTTGATTAATGGAAACTATGCTTCTGAAAATAAATCAACAGTGTTGAAAGTGAATACTCACAAGGAACCATCAAAGGTTACTTTGGAATTTAATGGAACAACACAGGAATTAACAAAAGTTACTAAAGCTGAGTATGAAAAAGCAGTTGCTGATGATGATTATTCCAAAAATATTTACTATTATGATACAGAAGTAAATCTTAATAAATATGAACAAGGAGAAAAAATCAATAATGGTAAGATCATTACCAGCCCTAAGCTATTTGTTAGAACAGTTAAAACAAATGTAAATGATACAAAAATGGTTTTAAAAGTTGAAGAATTTAACAATTCTAATAAAGCAAAAGCTGAAGGGGAACTCGCTACTATCCCTACATTCCAAAACGTAGACGATGCAGATATTACTCCCACAAGCATTACTTTAAAATGGGATGAAGTTGAAAAAGCAACATCTTATGATTTGCTTGTAAATGGAAAGAAAATTCTTTCTAATGTAACTTCTCCATGTATGATTAAAGATCTTCCTAATGCTACGAAATATGACTTTCAAATTCGCTCAGTTAACAAAGCTGGTGCTTCTGAATGGAGTACACCTGCAGTTTCTGTTACCACAAAAGATGATCCGTTCAAAATGGTGCCAGAAACTATAACAGCTAACTGGAATGGTACGAGTGGAAATTATGAAGGCACAGTTTCTAGCGCAGTAGATAAAGATTTGAAAACACAGTGGCATTCTAATTCAGGTTCTGTAGGAACCCAAGCAGTTCTTGATATGAAATATGTTTATGATATAGAAAGCATCATGTATGTACCACGTCAGGATTTAGGTAATGGTACACCAAATACTCTTGATGTGGAAGTTAGTAAAGATGGCATCCATTGGCTTACTTTAAAAACTAATTATAAAACAACATGGAAAGAACAAGATTCCATAAATTTCATGAAAGGTGACAATATCACTTTTGATAAGAGTGTATATGCAAGGTATATTCGTCTTACAAATAAAGGCTCAGCTGGCGATTTCTTTACTGCAATTGAATTGATGCCAATGATAAAGGAAGGAACTGTTCCTACAACTCCTGGTGCATCTAACGTACGTTTACATACGGATGAATTATCTGCACAGGATTTAGTGCCATTAAAGAATTATAATGGTTTTGAGGATCCAGATACTAACTTTGTAGAACAGGTATCTAGAGCTGACATGAATTTTGATGGTGTTATTGATGCATTTGATATTTCTTATGTTGCATCTCAATTAGATGGGGGAATCCTACCTGAAGAAAAAGATGAAATTCAAGGTAACATTGTATTGAAGAGCGATGTAAAAACAGTGAAAAAGGGTGATCAATTCACATTGACACTTGAAGGCGTTGGATTTACTGATGTAAATGCAATCTCTGCTAAGATTCCATTTGATTCCTCTAAATTCAAACTTGTTGGAAATGTCGAGGCTGCTTATGCTACATATAACATGGAAAACTATTCTGTTATAAGAACCCATGATGATAAATCTGAAAATCTGTACATAGCCTTTGCAAACATTGGTAATAAAGATAGAATCAATGGTAATAAGCTATTAGCAACAATCACAGTAGAAGCTTTGGCAGATGGCAATAATGAATTTGCATTAGAATCTGCAAACGTTATAAATTCTAATATGACTATAAAGGATGCTATGCTAACAGAAGCAGGAGATGATGTTACTAAACCATCTACTACAGGAAAAGTGCAGATTTCTAATAAAGTTATCAAAGCAACGACAAAACAATCAGAAAAATATCAACCTGGTGCAGGCGTAGATAAAATGATTGATGGAGATACAACTAAATTAGCTGAACTTCTTTGGAATGAAAAAGCAGAGTTACCATTAGATGCTACCTTTACATTTGATACACCACAGGACATTAATTTAATGACTGTTTATCAACGCTCAGGTGGAGGTAATGGTGAAATTAAAGAATTTGAAGCCACTGTAGTGTATGAAGATGATAGTACTGCCAATCTTGGGAAAATCACCATGGTTAAAGCAAAAACTGCAGAGTATAAAAACGTAGATATTGTTGCGGATAAAAAAGTGAAATCAGTTACTTTGAATTTTACAGATTCTCATAGTGGAAAGAAAATGCTTTCAGTTGGAGAGGTCACTTTCTCAAACAGCCAACCAGTTAATCCTGCCTCTATAGAATTTGACAAAGATTCCTATAAAGTGAATGAAACAGGAAGAATTGCTGTTACTGCAGCTGTAAAACCAGATAATGTAAATAATGGTAACTACACAATTGCTAGTGCAAATGAGGAAATCGCTAAAGTAACAAAAGTTGCAAATGGTGATGATAATTACTACTATATCGTTGAAGGTATTAAAGAAGGCACTACTAGTTTAATTGCTACGTCTACAGCAGATGATAAAATTACAAAAGAAGTAAATATTACTGTTATAAAGAACGAAGTTGATCGTAGTGTATTATCTGAATTAATTGATAATTGTGATGCATTGATTAAAGAAGTTTATACTGAAGAAACATGGACAAGCTTTAGCGCAGAATTAGAAAATGCTAAAACTGTAGTTACTACAGCTAAAACATTATCTGAAATTGAGGCAGAAGCAATTAAATTGTCTATTGCTAAAAACGCTCTTGTAGAAATCCCTACAGATCCAAACAAGATTATTGTAAATGGTGTTGCAGAAGTAAATGCTCTATATAGTGAATCCAATGAAGGTAAGAACATGTTTGATGGTGATGTTAATACCTATTGGGAATCTCCATATAGTGGAGATTCTGCAAAATTGCCTCAAGAAGTTATCGTAAAACTGGAAGATACTTATATTTTGAATCAGATTGATTTGATTTCACATACTGCTAAAAATGGAGGTGTGACAAAATATGAAGTTTCTACTAGTACAAACGGAACTGATTGGACACCAGCCGTCAATGGTAGAGTAAATCCTAGTGTTTATGAGCAAAACCAAAATTATACAAAAGAAATTAAGTTTAAACCAGTTGTAGCAAGTTATGTAAAAGTAGTAGTAACAGGTGCAGTTGGTAGAATACCAGAAGAAAATGATGTATATGCACGTGTTGCAGAAATGACAGTTTATGGTACAACTGTTCATAGTGTTTCTCTTGATAAAGAAGAAATTAAAGCTGAAGAAACTGTTCAAGCAAAAGCAGATACTTTACCAATTAATTTAGATGTTGTTTGGTCAAGTTCAGATGAAACTGTGGCTACAGTTGATGCTAATGGCGTAGTTACAGGTGTTAAGAATGGGACTGCAGAGATTATTGCTACATATGGCGATATTCAAGCTTCTACAACTATCAAGGTTAATAAATTCATGACATTCACACCTGTATTGGAAGATGCTAATAAGTGGATGGATGAACATAAAGACGATGCTTTAAGTTACACACCTTCTACATGGGAAGCTTTTACAAAAGCATTAGAAGATGCTAATAAAGTTACTGAAAGCAATACACAAAAAGAGATTGATAGTGCTGAAGCTACTTTAGTACAAGCAAAATCTGATCTTACAGAATTCGTTGAATTAGAAGATTTAAAAGCTGCAATTGTTGAGGCAAAAGCAATGACAAATGGAGAAAATGGTCCAGAAGTTGATGCTACTTATACAAAAGAAAGCTTTGCTAAATTCCAAGAATCTATCGTTGCTGCAGAAACTGCTGTAGTAACACCAACTGAAATTGGTGTAGCAAATGCTAATAAAGCATTGATTGATGCAAAAAATGCTTTAGTTAAAATTGATGAACTAAGAAATGCTGTTAAAGAAATTATAGCAGTAGATGATGGTTACACATTGGCTAGCAAAACTGCTTATGAAACAGTAAGTAGTAATGCAAAAGCTATCTTGGTAAAAGATGATAGTACAAAAGATGAAGTTACAAAAGCTATCAATGATTTAGTTTCTGCTAAAGAAAATCTAGTTTCAATTGTTGATTTGAAAGATGAAATCAATAAAGCGAAAGATTATGTAGAAGCAAACAAAGACAAATTTACTCCAGCTTATGCAGAAAAATTAAATGCAGCAATAGAAACAGCTGAAACTATTCTAGTAAAAGAAACTGCTAGCAAAAATGAAGTTGAACAACAAGTTGCAATCTTAAAAACATTGATGAATAGCACAGTGTTTAAAGCAGATAAAACAGCATTGGCTGAAGCTATCAAAGATGCTGAAAAAGCATTGGAAGATGCCGATATTTATACTGCAAGTAGTGTTGATGCAGCCAAATCTGCTTTAGAATCTGCTAACAAAGTAATGAAAGATGATAATGCAACTCAAGAAAATGTAGCTGCTACAACAGATACATTGAAAGCTGCAATTAAGGGATTAACTGAAATTACTTCAGATCCTACACCAGAACCAGGCACACCTGGAGGTACAACAACACCTGGTGGAACAACTCCAGGAAACACAACAACACCAAATGGAAACAATGGTGCTGACACAGGAGATACAACAAATGCAACAGCATTGGCAGGAACTATGTTACTTGCTGGTGCAGGAGTAGTAGCATTACTTCTGAAGAAGAAAAAAGAAACTGACAACAGTGCGAAATAACGCATAATGACGTATTAATATGGGCTGACATAGAAATCTATGTCAACCCATGTTTTGAAAAAAAAGAGAGTTAATTATTTAGAAAGGAGTACACTATGAAACTTACTAAGTTTTTAAGTGGAAGTTTATCAATCGCAGTAGCATTGACAGCAATCATGCCATCTATTCAGGTAAAAGCAGCAGGATCAGTTCATGCAAATGCAAATGATGATACAATCAGTTTGGGTAATGATTATATCAGTAGAGAATACACAATAAAAGACAGTCATGTGTTAACATCTTTATTAGAAAATAAAAGAGCAAACACAACGTTAGCACCACAAGCAGGATCAGAAGATTTTATTATCAATCTATTAGCTGATGCTGATACACCAGATACAAAACCTGAAATAGAAAACAAACAGGAATATGTATATACAGGACTTGATAGTAAACTTGCCATGGATTCATGGAATGCTACTTTAAAAAATAGTAACGGAGATGCATTTGATGATGCCAACGTGAAAAAACTATTTGATAATGATACAAATACTAATGTAGACAATTATCAAATTAGTGGGATGCCATTTACTTTAGAAATTGACTTTGGAGAAAAGAAAACAATTTCTAGCATGTCAGTAAACAAACGTCCAGGTTATCCTGACGAACTATATGGTATTAATGGTACCATGGGTGGTTATGAAATATGGGTAAAAGCAGATGATAGTGCTGAGTACACTAAAGTTAAAGAAGGAGCTTTCTCTGCAGAAGACTATAATCTTCACAAAGAAGGAACGTTATTTAATGTAGGCGATATGGTTTATGTTAACCTTGATCAGCCTGTTGAAGCACAACAAGTCAAAGTGGTACAGACATCTGTTGCTTTTGGAGCTGCAGAGGAATTTTCATCATCTGAGGTTAATTTCTATACAGATAAAATAGAAAAAGCTTTAAAGATTGTTGAGCCTAAAACAGCACTTGAGCGTAGTGCTTGGAATGTTTCTATTCAAAACAAGGATGGGGCTAAATTTGATGAAACAAATACTGCAAAAGTAATTGACGGTGATTTAAACACATATCCTGATGAATATACAAAACCAGGTAATCCAATTACTGTAGAAATTGATTTAGGATCCGTTCAAACAGTAAGTTCTTTATCTATCGATAAACGCCCAGGTTATCCTGATAAAAATCTTGGTACAAATGGTACCATGGGTGAATTTGAAGTATATGTAAGTAATGATAAAGTGGATTGGACAATTGCAGGAGCTGGTAACTTTACAGAAGAAGCATACAATCTTCATCAAGTAGACAACCTATATAATGTAGGCGATCGTGTTTATTTAAACCTTTTGAAAGCTTACGATACACAATATGTTCGTTTAGTTCAAAAATCATGTTCTATAGGATCTACTGCAGAATTTACAAGTGCAGAATTGAATCTATATTCTGATGCTTATCAAGGTTATGATTGGAGCGAAGAAGTGCATGGTCAAGCAATTTCTTCAGCAATCCAATCAAGTAAGTTGATTTATAAAGATACTGTAATTTCTGATACTGAAGCAGGTGGAAAAAAAGTAGTGATTTCTTATGAACCAGTAGAAAAAGCAGGTGTTACCTATACGATTGATCAGGTAGCTGTATTGGAATCAGAAGATCACTATATGCACTCTTTCATTGAAATTAAAGCAAGTGACAATGCTAAAGCTCAAATCGATTATATCGATCAAGATCATTTTGTTTTACCAGCAGATGCAAAAGATGTATGGAGTCATCCAGAAGATAGCAAGATTTCATCTATGTGGATTAAACAGCATGAATTAATGCTTGGACAACCTATTTATGCTAATGGCTTCTTCATGGGTTCAGAATTCCCTGCTACAGACACCATTGTTAAAAACAATGAAACTCAGATTCGTTATTACTCTGGAAAAACATTTGAAAAAATGGCAGCTGATGGACAATTAACAACAGATGGAAAATTTGTTTCTTGGCAAAATGTTATTGGCGCTGCTCGTGATACATCAGAATCAGTTGTACAAACAGATTTCTTTGATTATATTGAAGATATCGCAACACCAACTGATTTCCGTAAACAGTATAACTCTTGGTATGACAACATGATGTCTATCACAGATGAAAGTATTGCTAGTTCTTTCAATGGAGCAGAAGCAGGCTTATCAGCTGAAGGCGTAGAACCTCTTGAATCTTATGTTGTTGATGATGGATGGAATAACTACTATGATGGAAAATATACAGGAGCTAGTACAGATGCAGGAAGTGGAACACCAAATCAGACAGGATTCTGGGAGTTTAACAGCAAATTCCCTAATGAACTATATACTTCTAGTGCATTATCTGATAAATTCCAATCATCCTTTGGTTTATGGGTAGGTCCACAAGGTGGATACAATTATTTTGGTACATTTGCCAAATTCCTTGAGGAAAGTGGAACAGGTTATGCTCAAAAAGATTATTGGGAAAATGTGTGTGTTGGATCTAAAAAATATGTAAATAATCTTCAGACAATGTTCGTTGATTATCAAAAACGTTTTAATATTGATTATTGGAAATGGGATGGTTTTGCTGTTAGACCATGTACAAATGCATCACACGATCATATGACTGGTGGAGAGAACAATATGTACTATACCAGTGATCTTTGGGAAAAATGGACAGATTTATTTGATACTGTTCGTGCTGAAAGAGCAAAAGAAGGTAAAGGTCTATGGATCAACGCTACATGTTATGTTAACTTAAGTCCATGGTTATTACAGTGGGTTAACACAATTTGGGTACAAGATTCAGGTGATACAGGAGTGTTAGGCACTGGAGAACGTCACGAACAGAAGATCTATTACCGTGATCAAGTATATTATCAGCTTTACAAACAGAATCAGATTCAGTTCCCAATGAAAAACATCTATAACCATGATCCAATTTATGGTGTATCTGATGGAAGTAATGCTACTACGGATGTATTCAGAGAATACTTGATGGCAAATGCAGTACGTGGTACCGCATTCTGGGAATTATATTATTCACCATCTTTGATGGATGAAGCAAAATGGAAAGTAAGTGCTGATGTGCTTGACTTTGCGCAAAGTAATCATGAAATTTTAAAGAACGCTAAATTATTTGGTAATCAGCCAAGTGAAGGTGTGTATGGATATTCTAGTTGGAATGGTACACAAGGTATTGTTTCCTTTACCAATCCATTAGATACTCAACAAGAGTATTCTTTAACAATCGATAGTGAAGTTGGAGCTGTTTCAGATTTAAGTAATTCATCTGTTGTTCAGGTAGAACCATATACAACAGGAATGATGGCTGATAAAGTATCTTATGGTGATAGCTTTAACGTTACACTTGCTCCACATGAAACTAAAATTTTCCAATTTGGAAAAGTAGATAGTGATGCTCCTGAAGTTGTTTCTGCTAAAGTAACAGGTGATAAAGAAGTAAGTGTTAAATTCTCTGAACGTGTTTCTAATGAGGCAGAATACAGTGTAAATGGTAAAGCAGCAACTGCTGAATTAAAAGAAGATTATAGAACTGTTGTATTAACTGCAGATTCAGCATTTGATAAAGATGCTAAAGTAACGATTACATCTGATGAAGTTAAGGATATCTATGGTAACCGTGTTTCAGTTAATGAAACTACAACTGCTTATGAAGATGGTGTAGTTGCATCTGTTGAAGGAGACAAAATGGATCCTACTACAGGTGAATACTATACTGAAATAACTGGTGAAAAAGAAATTTCTAAAGTAGGTATTAGTGGTACAAACGATTTTGGTATTAGCTTTAATATCAAAACAACAGATACTAATAAAGCGGTATTAACTCAAGGTAATGATATCAAAGTATCTATTGATGAAGATGGCTATTTGGTAGCTAAGATTGGTTCTCAAAGCGTAACTTCAAAAGAAACAGTTACAACAGTAAAAGAAAAAGCACATGGCTTATTCAATACAGATGCATATGTTCCAACAACTACTGAAAATACAGATCAAGGTAAAGTTGCTGATGGTGAAATGCATTCTATTGTAATTACTCGTGAAGCTAATGGAATGATTAAACTATATGAGAATGGTGCGTTAAGAACTTCTGCATACGATGATGGCAAAAAAGATGATATCAAAGATGCAAAAATTGTATTAGGTTCTAATAGTTTTAATGCAATACTTGGCGATGTTCAGGTTGTTAATGAAGCTATTGATTATGATGTAGCAAAAGCTAATGCGGATAAAGTCGGTACCGTGGATGAAATGAGAGCATTGGATCGTGAAGGCTGGACTGCAACTGCTTGTAGTGAAATGGAAGCCACAACAGGTGATGCTAATGCTATGGCAGCAATTGATGGTGATTTGAACTCTTGGTGGCATTCTAATTATCTTGGAGAAGATAAGCATGAAGGAAGCAATCACTGGATTGCAATTGATTTTGGTAAAGAAAAAACATTCTCTGCCTTTGAATTAACAGGACGTGGTGGATCAAATGGTGATGTTTCTCAATATAACCTATACGCTAAACAGAATGGTGAATGGGTAAAAATTGTAGATAATGGAGAATTTAGTGCTTCTTCTGTAGTCAATACAGTCACATTTGATGAAATTACTGCAACTGGTGTAAAATTAGAGTATGTTAAATCTAATGGTAATTTTGCTGCAGCAAAAGAAATTAATGTTTTAGCTAAAGCAAGCCTAGTAAATCACGAAGCTGTTGTAAAAGTAGCAGAAGATGTGAAAAAAGTAGAAGAAGGAACTTATAGTAAAGCTTCTTATAAAGCTTACTTAAGCGCATTTAATAAACTTCAAGATTTAGTTGAAGCTACAAAAGATGCAGATACTACAAATTTCGTATTACAAAATATTTTAAATGAAATCGAATCAGCACAAGCTTCTCTTGTTGATACAGCTCCTTTACAGGTTGCAATTGATAAGTTAAAAGAGGAAGTAAAGAAAACCGATATTTATTCAGCTGATTCTATTGATGAAGCAAATAAGTTGATTGCTAGCGTTGAAGGACTTGTTGAAGATGGAAGTAAAACTGAAATTGAGGAAGCTTTAGCTGAACTTAATGATTTCAAACTTACTGTAAAAGGTGATGTTACATCATTAAAAGCACTTATTGTAGATTGTGAATCTAAGAATGCATCGGATTATACAGAAAAAACATGGAATGATTTAAAAGATGTTTTAACAGAAGCTTCAAAAATAGTAGATGATAAGAATGTAACTGATGCAATGATTGAAACAGCGATTGCAAGTATCAATGAAAGCAAAGATGCTTTGGCAGCTGTTAAACCAATTGATGATGCTGTAAAAGCATATGAAGCTAAACTAAGTGATGATAGCTTTACACCTGCTTCTATTACTGCAGCAAAAGAAGTCTTCAATAAATTGGCGATTGCTGATGTGAAAAAGAATGGTACAAAAGATGATGTTGCATCTATTGTAAATGAAATTAATAGTATTGCATTTACTGAAAAAGCAAATAAAGATGCATTAAATGCTACGATTGCTGATGCACAGAAGAAAATAGACTCTGAAAATTATACAGAGGCTAGTAAAGCAGAATTGTCAGAAGCTATCAAAGCAGTTGCTAATCTTGTAAAAGATGATAACGCAACTCAAAAAGATGTTGATCAAGCAGTAGCTGATTTGAATAAAGTTACCTTGGTTGATATTACTGATTTGAAAGCAGAAATGGAAAAATTCAATACCAAGATGGGTAGTGATGCATTGCTTCCAGATAGCCAAAAAGTAGCACAGAAAGTATATGATAATGCCAAAGCATTACAGAAAGATGGTAATGCTCAAGACATTCAAAAAGCCATAGATGCGATGAAGAATTTCAAATTCGAGTATAAGAGTGATAAGTCTACGCTTGAAACTACAATCAATGCAGGATCTTCTTTGAAGAAAGATGATTATACAAAGGAAAGCTGGGATACTTACCAGAAAGCTTTGGATAATGCAAATAAAGTATTAAAGAATGAGAATGCTACTTCAGATGAAGTTGTTAAAGCATTAGATCAATTACTAAGTGCTCGTGGTGATTTGAAAAAAGTAGAACCAGTACAGAAACCAAGCAATACAACGAAACCTGATACTGGCGATCATACCAACACAGGCATTCTGTTTGGTGGATTATTGATGGGTGGAGCTGCGCTTGCTATCCTTTTGAAAAAAAGAAAAGATGCAGCTGTAAAATAAAGAAACTCATGGGGTCTTAAGATTTTGAAGAAAAGAAAAAAGAAGTAGTACACTAGTAGAAATCAAAAGATCCTGTGTGTTTCACTTAAGGTTATAGAATAGTGAAATAATACACAAAAAGAAGGGATGAAGGATTATGATATGGTTGATATTCGCTGTTGTTGCATTGATTTGCTTGATATTAGCAATCTTTCTTGTTCGATATTACCATCTTTCTCAATTAAAAAAAAGAAAGAAATTATCTAAATCAGGAATGTACTCCTTAATTCAAGAAGATCAGATAGATATAGAGGATTAAACTGATTCGACATCCATTCATTTATGCAGATAGATATAGAAATATATGTATCTGCTTTTTTTGTTTTCTACAGGGAAAAAACGGGGGTTTTATGTAAATTTCCTAGCTGTTAGGAAATTTTATCTTTTCAAAGTATACTATAATCGTTTATAATGAAAGAAGTGGAGGTGTGAAAACTATGGCATTAAACAAAAGGCAGGAAAAAATCATTGCGATGATGAATGATATGAATGATTGGATCACTGGAAAAGAATTAAGTAAGCTATTAAATGTAAGTGATCGTACCATTCGTTCAGATATTGATGTGATCAATCGAACTTATGAAAATGAATTGATTGAAAGTAATTTAAGATATGGATATCATTTAAATCAAGACGTTTTTCGTACGTTGGATATTGAAATCGAAGAAAGCATTCCACAAACACCACAGGAAAGATGCGTCTATATCATCCAAGAATTGTTATTTCAAAGAACAGAATTGAATATTATAGATTTACAGAATCTTGTCTATGTGAGTGGATATTCCATCGATAATGATATCAAGCGCATTAAGAAAATGGTGGAGCCTTATGAAGACCTGAAGTTGGTTCGTTCCAAGAGCTGTATTCATTTAGAGGGAAGCGAATCCAGTAAACGTAAGCTTTACAAAGAATTGCTTGCGGCAGAAACTAAGGGAAATTTCTTGAATATGAATAAATTAGCATCCTTATATAAAGATTTTAATCTTTTAGAAGTGAAAGCGTTGTTGGATGAAACCATTCGTAAATATGATTTTCATATCAGAGAAATGGCGATGCCGATCCTCATGATGCATGTTGGAGTATCGATGGAACGTATCATACATCATAATTTTATTGAAACAGATCGTAAAAATCCAGAGCTAGCGAAAAGTGTGGAATATCAAATCGCAAAGGAGTTTTTCCACAAAGTAGCGGGTAGGATTCGTATTGAAGTTGTAGAAGATGAAATCGTATTGTTGGCACTTTTATTGCTTGGAAAGCGAAGTAGTGAATATACGGGAGATAAAATAAAAATAGAGGATAAGGATTATAATGTAAAAGATTTGGTAAAACAATTACTGGATGATATTTATCAAACGTTCGATATTGATTTCCGTAAGGATGTTGATTTACAAGTAGGTTTACAGATGCATATGCAATCTATGATCGAACGACAATTAAAACAAGTAGAAGTAGATAATGTTTATCTACAAGAAATCAAAAAGAAATATCCTTTGGTTTTTGAAATGGGAGTACGTGCAGGAAAGTTTTTGGAAGAGAAAACCAATTTGGATATCAATGAAAATGAGTTAGGATTTATTGCATTACATTTAGGTAGTGCATATGATCGAAGCAGCGCCTCAGGAAAATATCGTGTCTTAATGATCTATCCGGATGATCAAGCATTAAGTAAATTATGTGCGCAAAAAGTAGAAACAAGATTTGGGGAACGAATGGAAATCGTAGAGCATATGAGCTTATTTGAAGAAGCTGCCGTCAATGATATCCAACCGGATATGATATTGACAACATTGCCTTTATTACATAGCCTGGATATCTTAACCGTACAGATTACTTTATTTGTGAACTATGAAGATGAAAGTCGTATTTTTCAAGCATTGAATCAATTAGATAAGGTGAAGAGCAGAAAAGAGTTTCAAGAGATGATCGTACATTTGATCAAACCTCAATTTTTCTATACGGATTTGGATGTGATGACACCCGAGGAAATGATATCTTATATGTGTGATCAATTGATCAAAGAGGGTTATGCACCTGATGGTTTTAAGGCAAGCGTATTACAGCGAGAAAGTATGTCTTCTACATCTTTTACCTATGGCTTTGCGATACCGCATACCTTTAATGTCATGGCGAATCAGTCTTGTTTATCTGTAGCAATCTTGAAAAATCCGATTACATGGGGTGATTTTGAAGTACAACTGGTAATACTTCTTGCGATCAAAAATGAAGACAGAAAGCTATTACGAGTCTTCTTTGATTGGTTAAGCAGTGTGGTATCTAATTCCAGTAAATTTGCCAGTCTGTTGGAAACAACGAATCATAAAGAATTTATCTATCAGATCTTACAATCCTAAGGAGGAAAATTATGAACCCATTTATGAAATTATATTTGATGTTAGATCAAAGCCAGTGTACTGTTACATCAGGAAAACGATTCTTTGCGTATGTCATTGATTGGTTTTTAGGAAGCTTATGTACCATGCTACCCATGTGCTTGATGTGGATGATGATGACCCATGATCTAGAAACCATGTCCAGTGTGAATGTGTTTATCCTTGCGTCAAAGTTTGGTTATACACAAGCGTATCTTGGAGGGGCATTGAGCATCGTATTTGCTTTGTTTTATTATGTGATCGTACCTTGGAAAATTTATCCGGGTCAAACTGTGGGAAAGAGAACCATGGGCTTTAAAGTTGTGAAATTGGATGGAAGCGATGTAGATTTAAAAACATTGATCATTCGTGAAATATTGGGTATTATGATCATTGAGGGTGCATTGTATAATGTGTCTGGTATCATACATTCCATGATTTCTTTAATGTTAAATCTTTATTTGGTTCAATGGTTATTGTATATTGGATTGGCAATTAGTGTAGTGAGTGCTTTTCTTGCATTAAAAATGAGCAGTCAAAGAATGATCCATGATTATCTGGCAAAAACGAAAGTCATTGAATATACAGATCAAAATGCTGTAGATCAAAGAATTTAAATATAGATGTCTATTCCTTATGTGAATAGGCATTTTTTACATTTAGTATCTTTTTTCCTAGTTCTAGGTAACGAATTGTAAGTTTCAAAACATTTGACAAGCTATAATAAGCATGTAAATGAAAAGGAGGCGACTTATGGAAGGATTAGAATTGACTTGTTTTCAGATCATTTCATCCGTAGGTATGGCAAGAAGTAGCTATATTGAAGCAATTTCAGAAGCAAGAAACGGTAATTTTGAAAGAGCGAGAGAAATGATCAAGGAAGGTGAGGAGATGTTCGTTCAAGGACATAGTGCCCACGCACAATTGATTCAACAGGAAGCAGGTGGAAATCCTGTGTCACCAACTCTGTTGCTGTTGCATGCAGAAGATCAGTTAATGAGCGCAGAGGGATTTAAGATCATTGCAGAAGAAATGATTGCTAATTATAAGAAAATAGCAGAATTGGAAGCAAAGATCAAATAACATTTCCTAAAATTAGGAAAACGCTTCATGAAAACTTATGCTGAAAGCGGTTATAATTTGCGAGGATAATAGGAAGGAGATGCTGTTATGAAAAAAGTTTATTTATTTTGTAGTGCCGGCATGTCAACCAGTATGCTTGCAAGCAGTATGCAGGATGCCGCAGATGCACATTTTCTCCCCATCGAAGTTCAAGCATTCGCTTTGAATCAGATGGAGGATATTCTGACATTTGATCAGCCCGATTGTATTTTGTTAGGACCACAAGCAAAATTTATGTATCAGGAAACCTTAAACCGTTTTGGTGATCGTGATATTCCGATTGCAGTTATTGATGATGTTGCTTATGGTATGATGAATGGAGAAAAGGTTTTAAAAACAGCTATCAAATTAATTAAAAAACTTCCTGCATAAAAAAACATGATGCTTGAGGGAGCAAATCATGTGATTCCAATAGAAAAGAGGAGAAAAGAACATGTTACAAAAACTAGAAAAAGTTTTAATGCCACTTGCGGAAGCAATTGGTAGAAACAAGTATCTGATCGCAATTCGTGATGGTTTCCTTGTTTCAACACCTTTATTGATCGTAGGTTCTATCTTTTTGCTGATTGCTAACTTCCCGATCCCTGCATGGACAGATTGGATTGAAAGTTTTATGATTGGTGGACAATCATTCGCTGCTTTGTTAGGAAAACAATCTGATGCAACATTCACGATCATGGCAATCTTTGCTACGATGGGTATTGGTTATTCTTTCGCTAAAGAAATGAAAACAACACCAATCTTCGGTGCTGCTGTATCATTAATGGCTTGGTTCATTTTAATGCCTTATTCCTTAACTGGATCCATCAAGGCTTTATTTGATGCAAGCGGTGCAGCTATGGATGTAGCTGAAGGCGTTAAGGGTACTGTTACTGGTATTGATCTTGGCTGGTTAGGTGCCAAAGGTATCTTCATGGGTATCATTTGTGCATTGGTCGGTGTTCATATTTATGCATGGGTAGAACGTAAAGGTTGGATTATTAAGATGCCAGCAGGTGTTCCACCTACAGTTGTTCAATCATTTGCTGCCTTGATTCCAGCAGGTATCGTTATGACTACATTCTTCATCTTCAATATGATCTTTGTTGCATGTGGTACGGATGCGTTTACCTTTATCTTCACTTTCTTACAGACTCCATTACTTGGTCTGGGTGATACATTAGGCGCTATGATCATCGCTTATATCTTCTTACACTTATTCTGGTTCTTCGGTGTCAATGGTGGTTCTGTTGTTGGTGCAGTATTTAATCCAATTCTTCAGACTCTTGCATTGGACAACTTGAATTTGTTTAAAGAAGTAGGACAAGCAGGATTCACAGTTGGTAATGGTGCTCACATTATTTCTCAACAGTTCCAAGATTTGTTCGCAACTTTTGGAGGATGTGGATCTACATTATCTTTATTGATCGCAATGTTGTTATTCTGTAAATCAAAACGTATTACAGAATTAGGTAAATTGGCTTTGGTGCCAGGAATCTTTGGTATCAATGAGCCAATCGTATTTGGTTTACCAATTGTATTAAACCCTACCATCGTCATTCCATTCATTTTGGTACCAACCATCAACATTGTATTATCATATTTTGCCATGAATATGGGATTGTTCCCACCATGTAATGGTGTTAATATTCCATGGACCACTCCGGTTATTATCTCAGGTTTCTTAGCTACCAACTGGGTAGGTGCTGTATTCCAAGGTCTATTATTGATCTTAGGTGTATTCATCTATATGCCATTCATCAAAACAATGGACAAACAATATCTAGAAGATGAAGCAAATGCAGTAGCAGAAGCAGAAGAAGATGATTTGAGTTTAGATGACTTAAGTTTCGATGATCTTTAAGATGTGATATAATAGTTGAAAGAGGTGAAGCGCAAATGAAAGTAATTATGATTTATGATCAGATTCAAGCTGGCGCAGGAACAAAGGATGACAAAATGGTTCCTCTTGCGGCAAAGAAAGAAGCTGTAGGACCGGCTGTTATGATGGAACCATTCCTAAAACAAGTAGATGGCAAGGTATTAGCTTGTCTATATTGTGGAAATGGTTATTATCTGGAAAACAAAGAAGAAGTAACTAGAAAACTTGTGGCTATGGTCAATAAGCTACAGCCTGATGTTGTTATGTGTGGACCGGCTTTCAACTATGTTGATTATGCAGGCATGGCAGCTCATGTTGCTACTGAAATCAATGCCAAAACAAATGTTCCTGCATTCGCAGCAATGTCTGTGGAAAATGAAGCTACCATTGCAGAATTTAAGGATAAAGTCATGATCGTTAAAACACCGAAAAAAGGTGGAACCGGTTTGAATGATGCATTGAAAAATATGTGTACCTTAGCAAAAGCGATGAGCGAAAAACAGGATACATCAGAATTAAAAGAAACCATTTGTTTCTAATAAAACGTAAGTTTATGCAGCACGAAAAAAATTGTGCTGCTTTTTTTCATATATATATTTACAGAAAATGTAATGAATAAGGCTGTTTCTCTTGAAGATGATTATAAAAAGTATATAATGATATATAGGTTATAGACAGAAATAGGCGCAAAGTGGAGGGAAAAGAAAATGAATTTGTACATAGCTGATAATGGGAGAAAAAGGAAGATTCTTTCTTTATTAATTTTAATGATTACCATAATGTTTTGTTTGTATCATAATGATGAAATCAAGGCAAATGATTTTAGTGATGTAGATGAATGGATGGAAAAGTGTTCACTTCCTCAAGATGATGAACAAAGTGCACAAGCTTGTAAATCATTTAAGCAGTATTATGAAGGATTACAAAAAGATACAGAAAACAAAATCAGTGACTTAGTTAAACAAAGTGATGAAGTTAAAAACAATATAGATGCTCTTTCCAAAATGGTAAATGAACAAAGTGAAATGATCAAAGATATTAATAATAAAATTGAGGAAAATAATAAAAATTTAAGTGCAATGAAAGCGCAAGGTGTAAAACTTGAATTAGATATCAATATGAAAACGAAGGATATTGAAAAAAGAAATCAACAAATAATGGAAAGAATGTTAAATGATCAAGCTAGTATTACAACCAATGAAAATATAGAAATATTAATGGGATCAACAGATTTACTTGATTTGATCAGACGTACTGAGGGGATCCAAAAAATTACTCAATACGATAAAGAAGAGATAAAAAAGTTTGAGAAAGAAAAGGCAAAATTAGATTTATTAAAATCTGAATTGGATAGATTAAAACAAGTTGAAATCGATAAAAAAGCAGAAAATGAAAAAGCAAAAAAGGATGCGGAAAAGCTTCAAAAGGAAAGAGAAAAGCTTTTAAATGTTTATCGTGGACAAGAATCTGAATTAAATGAGAAAATGCGTAGTGCAAAGGCAGATATGAGTCAAATTCAGAATAATATGATCCATATCAATACCTCAGTTGCGGGTAAATTAGACTATAACAAAAGTGAGAATAATACATCTATGATGAGCCCGATATCTCCTGTGGCTTATTCAACTGGTACTTGGCATTATCCTGAATCTTTTGGCGGAGGTGCACATTTAGGGGCTGATTTTGCTGTTGGTGTAGGAACCCCTATTGTTGCTCCTGCTGATGGAATCATATTGTATGCAGCAAACCCTTTCGGTACCTATGATGGATATTTATATCATTGGATAGGATGGCCATTAGGTGGCGGGAACACGCTTATGTTTCTAACTCAAGTAAATGGGACGACATATGCAGTAAGCTTTGCTCATATGGCGCATGAAAATTTTTATGTACATGCAGGTGATCAGGTGAAAAAAGGACAGCAGTTAGGATGTACTGGAGCTTCTGGTAATGTTACAGGTCCTCATGCACATGTGGAATTATTCAATTTAGGTTCTATGAGCATGGAAGAGGCGATTACATATTTTAATCAAGGCGCAGACTTTGCATGGGGTTGTGGTTGGAGCAATACGACCGGATTAAGTAATATTTGTTCAGTTAGTGGAAGAACGCCATGTAGGGAAAGACCAGAGGATTTTTGGAATTAACGATACTTGAAAGAATGATGATTTCATTCTTTTTTATTACTTTGCATAGCATCATTTGAAAATGAATGTAAAAGAGGATGATCCATATGAATATGATTCTATTTTTTCATAATAAATATTAGATAAATTAAGATGAGTTTTACTTTTTTCTGTCGCAATCATAAATTGATTCCAGGATCAAAAATGAAAGGAAATTTGAAGAATTTGGCCAAAAAATATAAGTTTTTTTAATAATTGATACAAATGCAAAGTTTTGTGCTATCATATCTACCATAAAATTTCGAAAGGGGGTTTTGTGGTGATGGTCATAGTATTTCATAGTGATTAAAGAGTAATGATAGTACTCTGTTTTGATCAGAAAATCGGATTGGTGTTTGATGAATGAGAGTGAAAAGAAAAAAATGAGTATCGATGATGCTCTAAATTTTCTAGATGTAGAAGAAAGTATGAGACCTCAGATATTAAAGTTACTTGGAGAAGAAGATAATTAGATAAAGCACTCATTCAAATTGCTTTTTGTTTCCTAGGGATTAGGAAATATCGTACAAGAAAACGTGAAAAAGAATTGTTTATAATATAAATGGAAATGTATATACGAGGAGGATACAATATGCATAGATTAGGAATCAGTATTTACCCAGAACATTCTACACAGGAAAAAGATTTTGCTTATATGGAACTAGCAGCGAAATATGGTTTTACTCGTATTTTTACCTGCCTTTTATCAGTAGATAAAGAAAAAGAAGAAGTTGTCAAAGAGTTTAAAACATTTATGGATAAAGCGCATGAACTTGGTTTTATAGTGAGTGTCGATACGAATCCACAAGTATTTGAACATTTAGGAGCATCACCAAGAGATATTTCTGTATTTCATGAAATCGGTGTTGATATCATTCGTTTAGATGGACATTTTGATGATTTTATGGATGCTTTATTAACTCATAATCCATATCAAATTAAGATTGAATTTAATGGAAGCAGTGATGCTAGTGTTGATCACTTGTTACGTCATGGTGCAGATAAACATAATATGACGATTTGTCATAATTTTTATCCAGAACGCTATAGTGGGTTAGGGTGGAATGTGTTTATGAACTTTAATCAAAAATGGACAAGTCTTGGGTTACCAATAGCTGCCTTTGTTTCCAGTAATAATACCAATACTTTTGGACCTTGGCCGGTATATAAGGGACTTCCAACAGTAGAATTACATCGTGGTAAACCAATCGATCTTCAAGTAAGACACTTTCTTTCTTGTGAAGTAATTGATGATATTCTTATTGGTAATGCTTATGCGACAGAGGAAGAGTTGAATGCTATGGCAGAAGTTGATTTCACAAAGACTACCATTCGCATCGATACAGTCGAAGGATTATCTGAGCTAGAAGAAAAAATCTTGTTTGATATGCCTCATGCGGGAAGAAGCGATGCCAGTGATTATTATATTAGAAGTAGCTTGCCACGCTTTTTATGCAAAGGAAAAAGCATTCCAGCTAGAGAATATAAGGAACCTATGTTTCATAGAGGGGATGTTGTGATGGTAAATGACCATCTCAAACATTATTTAGGAGAAGTGGAAATTATACTACAGGATATAGAAAATGATGGGGAAAGAAATCTGGTTGGTCGTATTCCTACAGATGAAATGATGATTTTAGAACAGATGGAGCTTCACCCTGATCATATCTTTGGTTTTTTGAAATAGAAGAAAAAACAGCATGAGAAATCGTGCTGTTTTACAATATAAATGGATAAGCAAATATAAGAATGATTGTTTTATTCCCTTGTTCTATATATAATATATATAGGATACATATTATATATGTCGTCATATTCATTCATGTATGAGGAAGGAGAACTTATGAAAAAATTAAAGAAGTTAGGGGAATTAATGTTTGGACCGAGTTTTATTAGTATGGTAATTGCTTATGGTTTTACCTGTATGTATGGTGCAAATTCTCGTTATTTAAATCAACTTATCATGATATGCTTTGTATTGACCATTGTTAGTGCATTCCTTGCGTTAAAAGATGTAGAATGAGAAAGTCCTTTGGGCTTTCTTTTCTTCCATATAAGTGCAAGCATATCTACTCATTTCCTAGTCTTAGGAAATGGTTTTCAACAGGCAGAATTCAAAAAGCGTTATAATGTAAATGTAAGGTCAGGATAAGGTCCTGAATAAGAAAGGTAGGTAGATAGTATGTGGGGTATGATCGCAACTTGGAGAATGGCTTTGGAAGGAGTAAGCAAAGGGTGTGAATTGTTGAAAGAGAATGGTGATGCAGGTGATGCCATCGAAACAGCAATCAAAGAAGTGGAGGATTTCCCATTTTATAAATCTGTAGGATATGGTGGACTTCCAAATGAAGAAATGGAAGTAGAGCTAGATGCAGCTTATATGGATGGTACTACATTTGACCTTGGTGCAGTTGCTGCAGTAAAGGATTTTGCAAATCCTATCAGCATCGCACGCCGTTTAAGTAAAGAAAAGGTAAACAATTTACTAGTAGGTGAAGGTGCAGAAAAATTTGCGCATAAAGAAGGTTTTGAACGTAAAAATATGTTAACCGACAGAGCTAAGATCCATTACAAAAATCGTGTAAAAGAAGTTACTGAACAAGAAATCAAACCATATAGTGGACATGATACAGTAGGTATGGTATGTTTAGACCAAAAACAGCATATGACAGCCGCAACAAGCACATCTGGTTTATTCATGAAGAAAAAAGGTAGAGTAGGAGATTCTCCTATCAGTGGATCTGGTTTCTATGTGGATAGTGAAGTAGGTGGAGCTAGTGCTACAGGTTTAGGTGAAGATCTGATGAAGGGTTGTATCTCTTATGAAATCGTTCGTCTAATGAAAGAGGGAATGCATCCTCAAGAAGCTTGTGAAACAGCAGTAAACAAATTAGACAAAGAATTGATTCGTCGTCGTGGAAAAGCAGGAGATTTATCTTTAATTGCATTAAACAACAAGGGTGAATGGGGATGTGCAACAAATATTGAAGGTTTCTCTATTGCTGTATGTACAGAAAAAGAAGAACCAACGGTATATTTGGTAACACGTGATGCAGAAGGAAAGAACCATTTTGAAGTTGCAAGTAAAGAATGGATGGATAATTATATGGCAACACGTACTGCACCATTGGTGGAAAAATAATGGAAAAACAAATCATTGCCCAAGTAGAATCTAATAAAGATGCTATGATAGAAGATATTTTGAAGGTCGTTCGTATTGATAGTGTGGAATCAGTTAGCTTACCCGGCAAGCCATTTGGTGAAGGAGTGGCTGCAGCTTTGGATATGGCGTTATCAATTGCGAAGGAATTAGGCTTTCAAACCAAAAATATCGATGGATATATGGGATATGCACAATATGGGGAAGGGGAAGACTATATTGGTATCATTGGACATCTAGATGTCGTACCTGTCGGGGATGGTTGGAATCAACCACCTTTCAGCGGTTATGTTGATGAGAACGGCCGCATCTTTTCAAGAGGAATCCTTGACAATAAAGGCCCTGTCATGAGCTGCTTATATGCGTTATATGCAATCAAGCAGTTAAAAATCAAATTATCAAAACCAGTTAGAATTCTGTTTGGCACAAATGAAGAAACAGGATTCAAAGATTTAGAATATTATTTAACAAAAGAAAAGCCTCCGATCATGGGATGGACACCGGATTGTAAATATCCTGTTGTTTATGGAGAACGAGGAAGAGCAACCGTAATGATTCATACAAACCAAGCTCATACATGTGAATTCTTTGATTTCGTGAATACTTATTTCCTTCAAAGTAAAGATAATGGAGATCGTTTGGGTATCAACTATGAGGATAAAGAATTTGGTGTCATGCAGATGAGAGGTTATCGTTTGCATAAAGAAGAAGACCGTGTTTGTTTTGATGTTACATTAAGTTATCCGGCAGTGACTACGATAGATGAAATCGTAGCACAGATACAAAGGAAAGCTGGAAATTTAGAGGTTAGCTTATCAAGTAACCTAAACCCTGTACGTTTTGAAAAGGATTGTTTTATGGTAAAATGTTTACAGGATGCTTATGAAGAGGTCACTGGAATGGATGGAACACCAGTTACCACAACCGGTGGAACCTATGCGAAAATGATGCCGAATATAGTTCCATTTGGACCAAGCTTCCCAGGACAAAAGGGGATCGGACATAATCCGAATGAATGGATGGATATCGAAGATTTGATGACGAATGCAAAAATATATGCATTGGGCATCTATAAGCTTGCGAAATAGTGAGGTAAGGTACATGGAAAAAATGATAGAAATTTGCTGTGGTAGCTACTATGATGCGTTACAAGCATATCTTGGAGGCGCAAAACGTGTAGAATTGAATAGTGCATTACATTTAGGGGGCTTGACTCCTAGTGTAGGTGCATTGAGATTAACGAAACAGCATACTGATCTAAAAGTAATTACGATGGTAAGACCAAGAGGTGCAGGCTTTTGTTACAACAAAGAAGATTTTGAGGCAATGGTATTGGATACTCAATTGATGATGGAAAACGGTGCGGATGGTATCGCTTTTGGATGTTTGGATGAAAAAGGAAACATTCATGTTGAACAGACGAAAACTATCATTGATATCATAAAAAAAGCAGGTGGTGAAGTCGTGTTCCACCGTGCATTTGATTGTACAAGTGATCCTTTTAAAGCAATGGATCTATTGATTGAATTAGGAGTAGATCGTGTATTGACAAGTGGATTAAAACCAAAGGCAATGCAAGGAAAAGATTTGATCAAGGAACTGCAACAAACCTATGGAGATCGTATTGAGTTATTGGCCGGAAGTGGTATGAATGCCGGTAATGCCAAAGAAATGATGGATTATGCAGGTATTCATCAGGTGCATTCTTCTTGTAAGGATTGGTTAGCTGATCCTACGACATCACTTGGTGAAGTTAGCTATTCTTATGGAGAAGGCGAACACATCAATGATTATGATGTGGTAAGTAAAGAACTTGTTGAGAAGCTTGTAAAGAGCATATAAAAAAATCGCATGATATATGGTTATCAAACCGATATCATGCTTTTTATTCGATCCTATGCGAAATTTTTTATTTTTTCATGGGAATATGATATACTCTTATCGGTATGTAAAAGAAGGGAGTCAGAATCAAAGGTATATGAGTTTATTTAAGAAAAAGGAAAAAGCAACGCAAGGGAGATATGGAGAGAAAATAGTTGTAAAGAATGGAAAAGATGATTGGAGAAGTTATCCTAAGCCAGGTAGTCTGTTTCATATAGAAATCACAAGGGATGATACTACGAAGGTACAGGAAAAAGATGACTCCATAGAAGAGCTTCAATGTAATCGAAATGAAAGTATGGTGATACGATGAAATATGTAAATGCAAATGAATTATTGATGTTTTTAAAACCACCGATTACAAGATTATCTGTATTTGTAGCTGAAACAGTGGATGCCGCTTTGATGATGTGTGCAGAAGCTTTTCCTAGATTGGAAGAGGAATATCAAACAACGATTGATTTTCCGACGTTTAAGTTTCAATTATTGAAAACGATGAGTGAATTTATAGAAACGTGTAGAATACAAAATGAGGAAAGCTTAAAAAACCCTAGAGGACACATTGATCCACAACGTTATGTGAATGCTCATATCAATGTGTCGATATGGCCAAAACATCTTCAAAAAACAAATGGGGAAAACTTTTTTGTGATTGCCTATTGTACAGCGTATGGGGATATCTTATTCCGTTATCTTTTGGATAGTGGATTAAAACAAGAGATTGCACAGCAACTAGCATCTCAATCTTTATTAAGCTTGGCAAAATGGATTGACGCAAACTGTATCAAAAAATGTAATTATGAATGTATTCGCAGAAATGAATCCAATGGTTATTGTGCGCTATGTACCTTTATGATCCAGCCACTTCCTTGTCCTAAGAAAAAAGAAATTTCTTATGAGCGATGTGGATTAAGCGTAGAAGAAATTAATTGTAGAAGAGAAGAAACAGTAATTGATAAGGTCATGAACTGATCTTCTTTTTTTTAGAAATTTTAAAAATACCATTGACAAGTGAAATGGCTTACATTATAATGAAAATACATTTAAGGTTTGTTACTCAAAGGTTCTTTGAGGCTTGTCCTAAAATCATGTACGAAAATTCGTTGTGGTTTTGGTTTGCCCAAAGAACCTTTTATCTGTTTATCAGATAAAGAAGAAAGGATGGCTGTAATATGAAGGTAATCAAAAATATTAATAACAATGTATCCCTTTGTAGAGACAGCAAAGGCAGGGAGGTCATTGCATTTGGAAAGGGAATTGGTTTTATCAAACCACCTTATGATGTACCATTAAGCAAAATTGATCGAACCTTTTACAATATAAGTGATTTGAATTATGAGGGAATTAAAGATATCCCGATTCCTATATTGCATGCGGCCATTCGTATTATTGATGAAGCTGAAAGAAGCTTAAATGTTACACTTATGTCTTCAGCAGCGCTTGCATTGGCAGATCATATTAATTTTGCGATTCAGCGTTTGAATGATCATATTTTATTGGAAATGCCATTGAGAGAAGATATTAAGCAATTGTATCCTGAAGAGATGAAGGCAGCATATCAAGCACTTACTATCATTAAGGAAGAGACAGGAGTTACTTTAGATCATAATGAAGCAGGAACGATTGCATTGCATTTTATCAATAATCAAATAACTAGTAATGATCAAAGTCAAAAGATAGGGAAACAGATGATTGAAGAAAGTGTTGCTTTGATTGAAAAAGAGTTTGCGATCAGCATCAACAAAGATAGCTTTCATTATTCTCGTTTTATCACCCATGTGGATTATTTATTGAGAAGATCATTGAAAAATACACAGATCGAAAGCGTAAATCAATCTATGTTTCAATCGTTAAAAGAACAATATCCCATCACATATCGTTGTGCTGTACATATCAAAGATTTATTCAAAAAAAAGTTAGATATCGATTTGAGTGAAGAAGAACAATTATATTTAATGCTTCATATCAATCGTTTGTGTAGTCGAGAAAAGGTAACGCAATAAGGGAATTCGTATCTTAGGTGGCCAATAGGATACTATCCATATAGAAATTAGGAGGAAATAAAAATGGCAAAGAATTATGAAGTTCTTGCGAAGCAAATATTAGAACATGTCGGTGGTAGCGACAATGTTGTCAATGCGATGCATTGCTATACTAGATTAAGAATTAATTTTAAGGATGTAGGTTTAGTGGAATTAGAGGAATTAGAAAAACTAAACGTCATAGGTGCACAGTTTGCAGGGGAACAATTGCAAATCATCATCGGCAATGAAGTAAATGAAGTTTACGAGGCTTTTATTCAATTGACTGGATCAAAAAGAGAGGATGCAATTGAGGAAAAGCTTGATAAAAATTTACCAAAAAAGAAACGTACGTTCAAAAGTATCGGTGCATCTATTGTAGATGGCATCGTCGGTTGTATGGTACCGATCCTACCTATGTTGGTTGCTTCCGGTATCTTAAAAGCAGTTGTATTGATTTTACAGCAATTAGGAATTGTTGGTGCGGATTCAGCAACTTGTACGACATTATCTTTTGTAGCGGATGCGGCATTCTATTTTATGCCTGTCATTCTTGGTGTGTTTGCGGCTAAGAAATTCGGTGCGAACATAGCTTTAGGGGCAATGTTGGGAGCTGCTTTGATTCATCCATCTTTTGTGACGATGGTAAATGAGGGAGTTTCTCAGAGTGTGTTTGGTATTCCAATTTATTCCGCAAGCTATAACAGTACAGTGGTTCCTATTATTTTATCTGTTTGGATCATGAGCTATGTGGAAAAATTCATCTCAAAGCATTCTCCTAAAAATCTGCGTTCATTGATAGAACCGGTACTTACGATATTGATCATGACACCAATGACCCTATGTTTATTAGCACCTCTTGGCGCTATGTTCTCAACCGGTTTTGCGAATGTCTTGACTTCTTTCTATAACACCTTTGGCTTTATCGCTGTAGCGGTATTCTGTGCTATCATCCCATGGGTCGTCATGGTTGGTATGCATGTAGGAACAGTGCCTATTTCAATTGCAACAATTGCGGCAACCGGTATGGATAAACTAATGATGCCTGCATTTTTGATTTCAAACTTTACACAAGGAGCAGCTTGTTTGGCAGTAGGAATCAAAACAAAATCTATTGATTTAAAATCATTTGCTTTCTCTAGTGCGTTCTCTAATATTGTGCCTGGTATCTCAGAACCTGGTATGTATGGAATAACATTACGATATAAAACACCGATGTGGGGTGCCATGATCGGCGCTGGTATCGGAGGTATGTATTTTGGCATTATGGGTGTAGGAGCACTATCCTTTCTTCCCCCTAATATCTTTGCTTTAGCAGGTTATGTGGGTTCAGGAGCAACAGCAAACAATTTACTCAACACGATCATAGGAATAGGCTTAGGTATGGTCGTATCATTCATCGCAACGATGATATTATATAAACCAAAGGATGAAAAATAGGAGGACATGACAATGACAGAATTTCCAAAAGGTTTTTTATGGGGTGGTGCTACTTCAGCATCTCAATATGAAGGTGGGTATCAAGAAGGTGGCAGAGGTTTGTCACACATGGATTATATCCGAAGAGTGAAAAAAGCAGATGATGAAAAGGTTTTCCCAATCAATGTGACAGAAGCAATGTTTGAAGACCACAAGCAACATGAAAGTGAATACAATTTTGCGTTTCGTAGAGGATCAGATTTCTATCATCACTATAAAGAAGACATTGCATTACTTGGCGAAATGGGATTTAAAACATTCCGTATGAGTATTTGTTGGAGCAGACTGTTTCCTACAGGTACAGAGAAAACACCATGTGAAGAAGGCGTTGCCTTTTATCATAACGTATTTCAAGAATGTAAAAAATATGGAATCGCTCCATTGGTGACAATGATTCATTATGATATTCCCGTTTATCTAACTGAAACATTAAATGGATGGGAAAGTCCGAAGATGATTGATTATTTCTTAAACTATACAAAATTTTTGATCGATGAATATCAAGATGAAGTTGCATATTGGATCACATTTAATGAAATCAATATGATTATGAATTCCTCTTATCTTGGTGGAGGATTGTTCGTGGAAAGATCAAAATTGCCAAAAGAAACATGTATTCATCAGGCATTACATCATCAGCTGATTGCCAGTGCTCTCACTGTAAAGTATTTCCGTGAACATGCGAAGTCAGGTATGATAGGTAATATGATTGCACGTTTACAGAATTATCCACTAACATGTAATGCCGCTGATGTGTTGGCAACTCAGCAACAAAATCAATTCAATTATTTTCCAACGGATATTCAGGTGAAGGGTGCATATCCGACATCTATCTTGAATTATTATCGCAGAAATCATATTGAGATTGCATGGTATCCTAATTATGAAACAATCTTAAAAGAGGGTGTTGTTGATTTTGCTTCTATCAGTTATTATCATACCTCTGTTATCAGTGCGGAACCAGAAAAAGCAGAACCAATCGGTGCGTTTGTCCGTAATCTGAAAAATCCTTATAATAAATATAGTGATTGGGGTTGGGGAATTGATCCTACAGGGTTAAGAATTACATTGAATGATATGCAAGATCGATATGGTGTTCCTATCTTTATCGTTGAAAATGGATTAGGGGCACATGATGAATTAACGAAAGAAGGAAAGGTTCATGACGATTATCGCATTGCATATTTGAAAGCACATATCGAAACGATCAAAGATGCGATTGAAGATGGCTGTAATGTAATGGGGTATACTCCTTGGGGATGTATCGATCTTGTTAGTTGTGGAGATTGCCAGATGACCAAACGTTATGGTTTTGTTTACGTAGATGCAGATGATGAAGGAAACGGAACTTATCAACGTTATCGTAAAGACAGCTTTTATTGGTATCAAAAAGTGATCGAAAGTAATGGCAGAGAATTATAATCAATATAGATGGCACTAAAGTGAGAGAAAATAGTCAAAAATAACGGTCATGTTCAAACTGATAAAACATTTACATAAGGGAAGAGAATAACCCAAATAGGCTTTTTATTTTCACATACCTTATACTGAGATATGAAAAAGTTATCTCAGAAAGATGAGGAAAACGAATATGTGTAATCAATGTAACGAATGTAATCATGTTTATTTAAACAACAGATCAAGAAGAGGCAATAGCTGTGGTTGTGGTTGTGGCAACAACTGGGATTATGATAATAACTGGAACAATGATTTTAACGGTGTCTATGATGATCGAGCATTTGCGGAAGCAAATCGTATCTTAAGACGAGTTGATTGTCGTCGTGAAAAAGAAAACCGTTGTGCACGTCAGTTTGTATGCTGCATGAGAAATATCAACAACTGGGATTAAACGTAAGAACTAGGCGCAGAACATGCGCCTTTTTCTTTGCGGATATCCCATGATTTATTAAGAAAAAATTTAGGAGCGATTGTAGTCATTATCGATAAGAACATGATACAATAGATATAACTAATCAAAATAAGGAGGGACGATCATGAAAAAGTGGTGGCAAAAAGAAGTTGTATATCAAATTTACCCTAAAAGTTTTTATGATGCAAATCATGATGGGATCGGTGATATCAAAGGAATTATTTCTAAATTAGATTATTTGAAAGAATTGGGAGTCAGTATGTTATGGATTTGTCCTATTTATGCATCTCCTATGGATGATAATGGATATGACATTAGTGACTATTATGCCATTCATCCTCAGTTTGGAACGATGGAAGATGTAGAAGAGCTGTTGTTACAGGCAAACCATAGAGGTATTAAGATCATGATGGATCTTGTGATCAATCATACGAGCGATGAACATGCATGGTTTCAACAGGCATTAGCAGACCCTAATAGCAAGTATCGTGATTATTATATTTTCAAGAAAGGCAAACAAGGGCATGCACCAACGAATTGGAGAAGTGTATTCGGTGGAAGTGTTTGGGAAAAGGTTCCAGGGGAAGAATCCATGTATTATCTTCATTCCTTTCAGAAAAAACAACCGGATCTAAATTGGGAAAATCCGAAGATGAGAGCAGAGCTTTACGAAATGATACGATGGTGGTTATCAAAAGGAATTGCCGGTTTTCGAGTAGATGCAATCAATTTTATTAAGAAGAATCAAGCATATCCCGATGGCTTCGCAGATGGTGGTGATGGATTATGCAGTTGTTTGGATTTCTGTCGTAATCAGCCCGGTATAGAGGTGTTTTTTAAAGAATTAAGGGAACAATGCTTTGATCGATTCGATTGTATGAGTGTCGCAGAGGCATGTGGTGTCGCATATGATCAGCTTGCGCCTTTTATTGATGAGACACAAGGGTGTTTTTCTATGATGTTTGACTTTAGCTATTGTGATTTTGATATCGGGGATCATGAGGAATGGTTTATCCGAAAGGATTGGACAGTGTCACAATATCGTTCCATGTTATTTCATAGTCAACAGAAAATCAATGAGGTTGGAATTGTTGCGAGTTTCTTAGAAAATCACGATCAACCAAGAAGTGTCAATAAATTGATCGTAAGAGTCGAAGATAGAAATTATTACAGTAAAACGATGTTGGGAATGATGTATTTCTTTCTAAAAGGTGTACCATTCCTTTATCAAGGTCAAGAAATCGGTATGGATAATGCACTTCGTACCAGTATAGAAGAATTTGATGATTGCAGTAGTCATAATCAATATGAACGAGCGATACAAGAGGGTTTCAATGAAGCACAAGCACTAGACTTTGTGAATCAAAGAAGTCGAGACAATGCAAGAACCCCAATGCAATGGGATGATGGGATGTATGCGGGATTTTCTAGTGTGGAACCATGGTTGAAGCTGAATGAGCATTATCGAGAGATCAATGTGAAAAAGGATCAAGCGGAAAAAAATAGCATCTTTCGGTTTTATCAGAAGATGATCTCACTTAGACAAAAGAGTGAAGTATCAGATATTTTGACGTATGGTACTTTTATCCCGATAGAAAGTGAAGAAGAATTGATCGTATATCAACGCTGTTATGAAGGGAAAACGGTGATCGTTATTTGTAATTTTTCAAATCAGATCCATCCATGTGATTGGAAAGGGTGTATACTGTTAGATAATTATGAATCGTATAAGGTAACTTCTTTACAGCCATATGAATGTCGTATGATCAAATAAAGAAAGGGAAGAGGAAACAATGAAAAAAACAGAAATGATTCTACAAGAGGTTCAAAAAGCTGTTGTAGGAAAAGAAGAGATACTGAAAAAAGTTTTGATGGTCATGTTGGCAAAGGGACATATCCTATTAGAAGATATACCCGGTGTCGGGAAAACGACCATTGCAGTTGCTTTTTCTAAGGCAATGTCCTTACATACCAGAAGAATTCAATTTACCGTAGATGTCTTACCAAGCGATGTAGTCGGATTTACTTCATTGGATCATGAAACAGGAAAGCTACGTCTACATGAAGGAGCTATCTTCTGTAATATTTTTTTGGCAGATGAAATCAATCGTACTTCAAGTAAGACACAGGCTGCATTGTTAGAAGTCATGGAAGAAGGCAATATTACTGTGGATGGTTTTACACAGAAAGCGTTGGCTCCTTTTTGTGTCATAGCGACGCAAAATCCATTTGGTTCTGCAGGTACTCAGCTTTTGCCTGAAAGTCAGATGGATCGTTTTATGGTTCGTATGAGCATTGGTTATCCAAGTCCACAGGATGAAATAGATATTTTAAAAAGAAAGAGTGATCATGATCCTATGCAGGATGTGATGGCAGTTGTGAGCGTAGATGATATTTTGATGATGCAAAAGGAAGTTGAAAAGGTATATGTACACGATGCTTTGTTGGATTATATGGTATCTTTGGTAAATGCAACCAGGAATCATCCACAGATCTTACAAGGAGCAAGTCCCAGAGCGAGCATCTCTTTATTACAGCTTGCCAAAGCAAACGCCTATGTTCACGATCGTGACTATGTGATTCCTCGTGATATCCAAAGCATATTATTTGATGTACTCGGACATAGGATCATCATGCAAAATGACAATGATCGCAGCCATGTAGAAGCTGTTTTAACACAAATACGAAATGAAACACCGGTTCCTAAAGGGGAATAAATCAGGGGTATTGCTTGCCAGGATCCGATATGGCTGCATCTGGATTGCGGTTTGCATCTTTTATTTATTTTATCAAAGCTATTTGACCTTTTATTTGTTTGTATTAACGACATGTCTTCCATGGCTAAGTTTAGGAATGATGAAAGCACAAAGAAAAAAATTACGATTAACGCTGAGTTTTTCTGCGAAAGATACGACAAAGGGAAAGAAAGAAGCCATAGTGATTCAGACGATGGGAGGGTTCTTTCCGATAGCAATCATGAAATTGGAATGTCAGATAGAAAATTTATTTTATGAAGAAAAGGAAGTTTATCAGTTTGCATGTTTATCAGGTAAACATGTGCAACAAAAGGAAATGGTGGATTGTAAGGTATGTGGAAGATTACAAGCCATGATTTCTTCCTATGAACTTATTGATTTATTGGGATTGTGGAAAAAGCGCTATCCATGTAAAGCTGATGCACAAATGCTTGTGATGCCTCCTTATATGCAATCCTCAACGATTGAAGAACTTGGAAAACATGGGATGGAAAAGGAAAAAGAAATCGCTAGAAGAACTGGTTTTCAATCAGATGATAGCTATGAAATCAAAGAGTATCAAGAGGGTGATTCCTTAAAACGTATCCATCATAAAATGACATATAAGTTACAGAAGCCGATGGTTCGCCAATATGCCAATTTAGAACAAGCACAAATTGTTCTACAGCTTGATATGCGAGGAAATCAAGAAATAGTAGAACGTACATTGACCACGTTTCATACCACTGCTCGCATCTTTTTAACACAAGGCTTACAATTGAAATGCGCTTATTTCTTTCAGCATCAACCTCATACCGTGGAAATGACGCAGCTTTCCACCATTCGTCAAGTATTATCTGATATTCTGAGTGTACCAAGGGATGAAAGCATCATAGAAAAGAAGGTTGATGATATTCAATATCGTATTCATGGATATGAATTGATGAAGTTACAAGATAAGGAGGGACCATACAATGGAAAAACGTCTTCCTTATGATCATTTTTTGATTTTTTTAGGTACCTTTAGTGTCTTTGCATGTTTCATGGCAGCTTTTCCCACAGCTTTCTCTTTTCCTTTATTCTTGTTATTGGCAATGCCTTTGTATTGTTTCATACAATGGATCGTTATGAAGCGTAATGGGACCTTGTTGCTTGTATTCTTTGCGATGTTTTTTATCATCCTGTTTCTGTTTCGTTCTTCCCTTATTGATGGATTTCAATATCTTTATAATCAAATGGTAGAGGTTTACACAAACAATGATCATTATGTCTTCAATGTGTATGAGCTAACGGAAGATGGAAACCATTTATTTTATGCGACATTTTGTATATTGGCTGTATTTATATGCTATGTGCTTGTATTAAGTGTAACCATTCAAAATCATGCATGGTATGGATTAGATTTTATCTTAAGCCTTTCATTGTTTGTACCGACGATCATGTATCGTATCCCACAACTTTTTTTGCTTGATGCAATGCTGTTCAGCTTTTGGATATTGCTGTTTATTTCAGGAACACTCATAAAACATGATGTATTATCTAAGATGAATAAACAAAGCTTTCAAAGAATGACAGGGCTTGTTTTTGCGATAAGCTTTGCGCTTCTTTGTATATTTCCACAGTTTCTATATAAAGAGAATCAATGGGTAGAACATGCACGATTACAAGTACAAAAGCTATATCAAAATATCACACACCATATGATAGCGCAAATGGAAGGTGAAGTTGATTTAAGAAATGCACAAGATCGATATTATTTAAATATCGAACAAATGAAGGTAAAAGCATCTTCTATCAAAGAATACTATATCAAGACCTTTACAGGGGCGGTTTATGAGGATCAAAAATGGAAAATGCTAGGGAACAATTATTATGAGGGTCAGGAAATTGATTGGGAAAACAGCTTTCTTTGGTATAAGAACACACATGAAATCAATCATAATGCCTCAAGAGAAACAATGGAAATAGAGGATGAACGATCAGATGATCGTTATGCATTGCTTCCTTATGATTTGGCACAAATACCTAAAGACTATGAATTACAATATGATGCTTTTGCGACAACCAAACGTCATACGATAACATATGAACTTTTGGATATGGAAAATCTAAAAGATCAAAAACAAAACAAATTCGACCGTAACTATGATTATTTTGTGAAAACCAGATATCTGAATGTTCCCAGCCAAATTTCTTCTCTGTTTCATCGTTTGAGGTTCGCTTATCCTTCTAAGAAATATACTGTAGATGAAGCTGCTTCTGTCATCAAATCTTATTTAGATCATGAAACAAGCTATACCTTGAAACCGGGAGCTACACCGACAGATCAAGATTTTATCACCTATTTTTTGACGGAAAATAAAAAGGGCTATTGTGTACATTATGCATCAACGGCTACCTTAATGTTTCGATATCTTGGGCTACCTGCTCGATATGTGGAAGGATATCATGTTTCTAAAAGCTCCTTTCAAGACCAAGGAACAGCAAGTGTATTAGATAAAGATGCACATGCGTGGGTAGAAGTATTTGATGAAGAACAAGGTTGGTTACCAATCGAAGTAACACCATCCTCAACTTCTGCTTCAACTTCGACAACACAAAACAATCCCAATCAAGAAAATCCAAATGAGGGTACTGTGAACAACAAACCTCAAGAGCAACAACAATCACAAAATCAAGAAGGTAGTAATCAAACAACAGAACCAAAGGAAACAAAGACAGAACAATTTGATCTTCCTGTTGAGTTTCTGATTCCAATAGCTATCCCGATTGTAGCATTATTCTTCATGTTTTGGATCCATAAACGTCGCTATCAAAAATGGATGCACAACATGACGCAAAAAGATCGTAAACAGGCATTAAAAGAATGCAGTTCCTATCTAACCCAATGGTCGTTATATGGTGTAGATATCGATGAATCAGATCATCGTATTTTAGATAAAGCGATATATTCTCAACATACGATGGATGAAGCAGAATATCAACAAGTTTATACCCATCTTATCCAACAGATACAGACCTGTTATCAACAGCTTTCTATCAAAGAGAAACTTTATGTTGTCTTTTGGAAGGCAATAAAATAAAGAAAACTGTGACATAGATCAATGTGTCACAGTTTTTTCAATTCCTTATTTTTGTAGTTTTGCTTTTGCTTTTGTTTCAAAGGCATCTTTCTTTACAATAAATCGATCATGCGTTGCTGTTGCGATTACATCGACTTCATCTCTTGCCGTTATGTTAAAACTTACCTTTTTTCGATCAACAGCACTGATTTCAGCATGAACAAATACCTTCATACCTGCAGGTGTTGCAGCATCATGCGTTGTATTCATCATGACACCTACGCTTGTTTCTCCCTCATCTAAAAAAGGATTCAGACATTCACAGGCAGTTTGTTCCATTAACGCAATCATCATAGGAGTTGCATATACCTCAACGATGCCACTACCTACTTTGCAAGCAAGTTGATTTTCTTGTACGGTAAGTTCTTTATCTAAAGCTGTATTAAGTACGATTTCTTTCATGTTTTTAAGCCTCCATTCAATGAATTTATTATAGCATATTCTATACAAATTTTTGAAAAAAGATATAGAATCCAAAGGACATGCACATACTACTAAGGTAACGGAGGTAATGATATGTTTATATATGATACAAAGTTGCCTATCGAAATCAAGATAGACAGACCTGATCCGGAAAGCTATTTTTTATTAGATTCGATTCTGCATGGAACAAGCGCCGGATTAAAACAAGCGATGGTGTATGTACGCCAAGCATTTATGATTCATAACGAAACCTTTCAACAGATCTTTATGCGTTTAGGCGCAAAGCAGATGAGTGATATGGAAATTTTAGCAGTATTGATTCATTTAGAACATGGCGAAGATGATCGCTATTATGATGAATCTAATGATGATACTCCTGTATTTGAATATATTATGAGTGATGAGGAAAAGGAAAAGATTCTAAAAGAACATGAAGAAATTCATCATGTCAATAACGATCTTAGTGCCGCAATCATGCGTGATTTAGAATTTGAATATACAAGAAAAGAATTGTATGAAGAATTACAGAAAAAGCTAAAAGATCAAGAGGCTTCAAAGGTATTTACCTATTTGATAGAAAGTACTTGTAAATCCATTGATGTGTTGAAAAACACGTTGCATATTTTAACGACTCATACCGAAATGAAGGAGTTTGGTGAGGGTGATACGCATGAATCATGGGATTTAGATACAAGTAATTATTTTGATAAGCCAAACCCATATTTTTTAACACCCAAAGATACAAAAGAAAGGTAACGAAGCAGGATAGAAATATTCTGCTTTTATTATTTGAAATATTACCCGGGAAAAGATGGTTTATATAAACATGCAAGTAAGTTTTCATGTATAATAAAGACATGAGAAAAAAGATAACCAAAGAGAACTATGCATCTATGAGAAGAAAAGGGAAGCAGAATGTAAGGGTCATGCTGATACTTTTTTATATGTTCTTACTTTGTTATGCAGTGTTGGGATATTTCATTGTTGATATGTTATTTATGAAAGCATATCCTGATGCTATCTTTATTTATCTTGTAAAAACGATCAGCATGCTGATGATTTGGCTTTTTCTGATTAGGATGATGTGGCGATTTCGAAAGATCGGAAGAACTTTATTTTCCATAGGAGCAATTTGTTCTCTGTATTCTCTTTATGATATGAAACTCATGTTGGATGTATCTCTTCCTATACAAAGTGATCAAGTATTAAATTATTTATATGCGGCTCTCATTGGGTGTAAGACGATCATCGTACTATCCTGTATGTTAAAGATGCGTTGTGATCCATTCATGCGATGCATTTGGAGTGCCTATATTATTTATGAAGATGCTTTGGATGAAGAAGAGGATGAAGAGGAGGAAGAGGATGAGGAAGAAGAACCGCTACAAGAGCTACCTTTCCAACATCATGATGCTATCCCTTTGATATTACGTCTCCCTCAAACAAGTCCATTGGTGTTAAAAGCGAAAAAACATATACGAATCAATGCTTTCCTATTCAGCACTTTGACATTTGGAGGATTCTTATTCTTTTATGTTTTCATGATATTTATGCAAATGAATGATCGTCATGATATCGGAATCGCTTATGTACAAAGACAGGTCATTTTATCCACATTATTCTCTATCTTGATATGGATGTTTCCCATCATTATGATGTTTTTCTATCATCGTTTTACGAAAGTGCTATTGTTTCTTGCGTGGCTATGTGAAGCAATCAGGCAAACTATGACAATACCGATGATCATAGAAACTTTTATGAGTCAACATTATACATGGAAAGCAGCAATGATTCTCATCGGTATAGAACTATGTAGATATCTATGTTTCTATAAGTTGACATTAAGAGTAGTACGAGATCCGTTTATACATACTTATTGGTCAAAACAATTTCGTACAAAGGAGCCTTATGAATAAAGGAATTCAAGTGAATTGCTTTTATCCATCCTTGCTTCATGGTATACTAAAAGTATAGAAGGAGGTCGTTCAAATGAAATTGAATAAGTATATTGATCATACGTTATTAAAAGCAGATGCAACCATTGATAAAATCAAAACGCTTTGTGAGGAAGCAAAAGAATATGATTTTGCGAGTGTCTGTGTAAATGGGTATTGGGTACCAACTTGTAAGGAGTTATTGGCAGGTAGTGATGTGATGGTTTGTACTGTCATTGGATTCCCTTTAGGCGCAATGAGTACAGATGCAAAAGCATTTGAAACAAGAGATGCAATCAACAATGGTGCGAATGAAGTTGATATGGTTTTAAATATCGGTGAAATGAAGGCAGGGCATTATGATGCTGTCAAAGCAGATATCGAAGCAGTTGTTGAAGCTGCACAAGGACATTGTGTGAAAGTGATTTTGGAAACCTGTTTATTAACAAAGGAAGAAATCGTAAAAGCATGTGAGTTATGTATGGAAGCGAAAGCGACCTTTGTGAAAACATCTACTGGCTTTTCTACTCGTGGGGCAACGGTAGAAGATGTAAAGTTGATGAAGGAAACCGTTCAAGATGTTTGTAAAGTAAAAGCTGCAGGTGGTGTAAGAACCTATGAAGATATGGAAACCATGATTGCTGCCGGTGCGGATCGTATTGGAACAAGTGCCGGAGTAACTCTTATGCAAAGAAAAACAAGCGAAGGCGGATATTAAAAGCAGGAATAGACAGTAAGCGTAATATAGTTCGCTTACTGTTTTTTTTCTTGATTAAAGAGTTGTTGATGTCATAATAAAAGGGAAGGAGATGATATATATGGAATGCAAAGAATGTTATAGTACGTATCGAAGGATCACCCCGCTTTTGAAACCAGAGGAATGTTTAAAGCAACATACACAATATATATGTGGAACATGTGGAAGATGTATTTGCATTGAAAAGGATAAGCAAAGAGGTTTACAGCGATGGAATTTCCCTTTTCAATCTCTTGAAAAAGCGATCCTATATCTCAGAACAGCAGACGTTACTACAAAATGTTGTTGTGGAATCTATGAATTACAAGATGCTTCTGGAAGATTATCTTATAAGATTTTCAAGGATGAAAAGGAATTGGCTTCTTATTTGAAGAAGCATCAAACAAAACATTGTTTAACGAAAAAGCCCCTATATCAAAGATCACAATATGAGGAATTTGAAGAAACTCAGATCAGAATATTAACCCTAGAAGAACAAAGAGAATATCGAAAACAACAAATAGAAGAAAAGAAGTTACGCAAAAGGTGAATCTTTCTTTAAGTAAGAGCTAAGAAAGTTAACGATCTATTTTCATAGGAAATAGATGCCCTACTTTACATTTATAGTAAAATTTGTTAAAATGCTATCAAATTATAAAAAGGAGAGATGATTTATGGATGACCCCCAAGCGTCATCGATGATGCTGCAATTACTGCTGATCGTAATACTGACGCTGATCAATGCTTACTTTGCTGCCAGCGAAATGGCCATAGTCTCAGTAAGTAAAACAAAGATCCACCGTTTGGTGGAAGAAGGAAATAAGAAAGCAAAGCTTGTAGAACAGCTTCTACAAGAGCCTACTGCATTCTTATCTACCATTCAAGTAGCAATCACATTGGCTGGATTCTTTAATTCCGCAAGTGCGGCTACCGGTATTTCCCTTCGTTTGGCTACAGTATTAAAACAATGGCAGATTCCTTATGGAGAAACCATTGCAATGGTTGTAATTACGATTTTATTATCCTTTGTGACGCTGATTTTTGGTGAATTGGTTCCAAAACGTATTGCTTTGCAAAACGCAGAGAAATTTTCCATGTTTTGTGCCAAACCAATTGTGGTGATTTCTAAAATTGCTTCACCGTTTATCAAAATTTTATCCTGGTCTACAAAATTTGTATTGCGTATCTTTGGCATGCATGATGAAAATGTAGAAGAATCTTTATCAAGAGAAGAAATACGTTCTATGGTGGAAAGCGGACAGGAAAATGGTGTGTTCAATGAAACAGAAACCGAGATGATCAATAGTATCTTTGAGTTTGATGATATTCAAGCTGAAGATGTTATGACACCTAGAACAGAGGTATTCTGTATTGATATCAATGATCCTATGGAGTCCTACTTAGATGATTTGATGGAGTTACATTATACAAGAATTCCTGTATATGATGATACCGTAGATGACATTATCGGTATTCTTCATATCAAAGATTTTATGATCGAAGCTCATAAATATCATTATGATTTTGCGAAAATCGATATCAAAAAACTATTAAGAAAACCTTATTTTGTATTAGAAACAAAAAATATTGATGAATTATTTAAAGAAATGCAGAAAAAACGTCAACATATGGCAATTTTAGTAGATGAATATGGTGGATTTTCAGGTATCGCAACCATTGAGGATTTGGTAGAAGAAATCATGGGTGATATCGAAGATGAATATGATGAAATCGAAGAACCGGAACTAAAAAAGCTAGATGATCATACTTATTTGATCGATGGTTTTATGAACGTAGATGATTTAAATGAAGAATTATCTTTGGAAATAGAAAGTGATGATCATGATACCATATCAGGATTTCTACTTGGCTTATTGGGAAAAATACTAGAAGACGGATCAAAAACAAGTATTAACTATAAAAATCTACATTTTGATATTCTTGAAGTGGAAGATAAACACATAGAGAAAATAAAATTAACAATAGAAAATGAAACAAAACAAGAAGATGAAACAACAGCATAAAAGACCGATGAGGTCTTTTTCTTATCTAAATGGTATCTATCTATGTATGATTGGTTCAAGAGAAGAAGCATTTATTGAGATTGGATCTTTACTTTTAAAAAGTTTATTATTGCATTTTTCAAGCTTTATGTTATCCTTAGAAAAAAGGAGGTAGCTATGAATCATAAAGCAGAAGTGAAAGAATGGGCTACTGCTTTGATACTGAAGCGACTGAGAAATAGTAAAGCAGGATCAAAACAGTATGAGCTTGCGAATGAACTGCATATGAGCAGACAATATTATGGAAAATTAGAAAATGCTAGAGCAATCATAACGAAAGCGGATAAAGAGGCTATCTGTTCTTACTATGGGATGAGCTTAAGAGCATTTAACAGAATGGTTCAAAAGGAAATGCGGATATTAACGGGAGAAGAAAAAGAAGAATACGCAACAGAAAAAGTTGACTATGTGAGGATTCGTGATGAGAAATTCCATAACGAATAATTTTTTTGACTTTACAATAAAGGGATACTTAATTTATACATAAAATATATATTATCACTTAATATGTATATCTAAAAAAGTATGATAACTCTATAATTTATTCAAACGAGGTAAATTATGGAGAATATAAATTTTGGTAAACTGATCAAGCAGAGATTAAAAGAATTAAATATGACACAGGGTAAACTTGCGAATAAATTAGGTGTCACTGCCAGTCAGGTTTCTCATTATCTAACTGGAAAAAATGAAATACCATATCAAAATATGGTGAAAATTTGTAAGATATTAGATTTAAACTTGAATAGGTTTTATCATATTTATGATGGAGCTATCACAGAGGAAGAAATGAAATTGATAGAGACCTATCGTCTTTTAGATGCAACTCAGCAAACTGAATTATCTCATTATATGAATTATTTATTATATCAACAGCATCACACAGATTAGGTCAGTTGATTTTTTAAGATGCTGTTTTTTCTATTTATATAAGAATTGGCTTTTATCCGTCTTAACTATTATAACATAAATGTTTATATAATTAAATCCTTGAATATATATTTTTTTTGTAGTAGTATAACTATGTAAAGGAAGGTAGCATACAATATGCTACCTATAGGGACATGGGTATGAGAAAAGTTAAAATTTTGCTATCATTAGTTATTTGTTCGTTTTTGTTATTACCATTATCAATTCAAGCCAAAGGAGAGAGAGAAATAAGAAAAAAAGATGAAATTGTTATAAATCAACAAAACGACAGTTTCACGGAATTAACTAGAGAGGAGTTTATAGAACATATAGCAAGAAATAATGGTATTTCTTATGAACAAGCGGAGATTGAAGTCACGCAAAAGGATTTTAATTGTTTTAAAGAAAGATCACTTAATGGTGAAATACAGCCACGATCAATGATACTTCATTATGGTTATTTTGAATCTTATTTCTATACACCAACAGATGAATATAATGATCCACGACGAAGTACATGTGCAAAGTTTGGAGTTTATGCTTCATATTATTATCCTGATGCTGATACATCTTGGGCTTCAAGAAGATTCAATGCTGTACATGATACTTATCTTTATGCAGCTAACGATTTTACAAGTGTCATTTTACGAAGTAAATATGCATACGTAAGTGGTTCTTATTCAATAAATTTTGATGCAAGATTTGAAATGAAAAGAGATGCACCATTTATGTATTATGTAGAATATACAATGTCTCATAAATTTTACATTTAGGTACATTATTTATGCAAAATACAATCACGAAGATTATATGGATATCCTTTAGTTTGATGGTGTATGGTGGACTAAGAGATTTTGAATATATTGCAGATTTTGCTATGGTTGTATTCATTCTTTCAATCATAGCATATCCATTAACAAATAAAAAAGAAGAGTAAACAAAAAGGAAGCCTAAGTCTAAATCGCTTCCTTTTTTTAAACATTTTAACGAACCAGTAATCTTTATTCGTCTTTAGTAGAATACATGAGATTTATCATACTTCGAGCAACAATTCTTTTGTTCTTAGCCGGGATTTTTCGAAAATGATTCAAAAGTTCCTCTTCAATTTCATCTAGAATGATTTTGGAGGTATCAATATCATAAATATGGTTTAGATCAATATGTAATTCTTTTGCGATAGCAATCCCGATAGATAATGGCATTTGTGTTCTACCATTAAGATAATAGCTCATAGAGCTACGGCTACAACCAACTTTTTCTGCCAATTCATTTTGACTGATTCGTTTTCGATTTAAAATTCTTTTAATTGTTTCAATAAATGGATCGTTCATGTTTATTTCACACCCTTTACTTTGATTATAGTGTGTGAAATGTCCTGTATTCTATACAGTATACATAATAATGGATAAAATGATGATAAAGTGAGATGTTGTTCATGATTATGAACAGTCTTGCCAAAAAAAATTACTCCTCAGAGTTGCCAAATAAAGCGTAGGTTTTTTGAAATGCATTATCTAAACCAATGCGTTTGATCCAATCAGCTATTTGCTGAAATTCATTTTCATCAAATAATCGATGAAGGTAATCTAATTTTTGTTGCTCATCCCATTGTTCCTTGAGGGCATAAGACTCTTCTTTCATTTGTTCAAGCTCGTTCTCATAATCGATATTTTCTTGTATTTCTTCTTCACTTAGAGCTCTAGGATAAGCATAGGGGAATAATGAAATCTTCTTCTCTTTTTTCATAATTAAAATCTCCTTCCTACTTTATAGTAAAATAAATGTAAGAAATATTCAATAAAAAGCATGACGATTTTAAATTATCTAAGGATATTCACTTGTAAATCAAGCCAATGATATGGTGTTCCTTTTTTTATCATTGATAACATAGGATTGATATAGGAATTGAATCATATGGTAGAATTTGTTGATAATACAAAAAAACTCTGATCATATCAGAGTTTCAACGTTACATGGCGCCTTAGACAAGACTCGAACTTGTGACCTGCCGGTTAACAGCCGGATGCTCTACCGACTGAGCTACTAAGGCACTTTTTTAACGCTTTGATATAATATCATATTCTATTGCTTTTGACAATATCATTTAGAGAATTTCTTGAAATTTTTATGATTTTTTCTAAATTCTTTGTTTGATACAAGATGGAATTCTAGTTTGTGTTTCTTTATAGTAGTTTATGATATCAATTGCCTTTTCACATCCATTTGGGTCTATGTGATAATGGATCCATTTGCCATCTTTTTTTGCTTTGACAATTCCACTGTCAATTAAGATTTTCATATGATGGGATAAAGTGGATTGTCCTATTTGCAATTGATCTAAAAGCTCACATGCACAATGCTCTCCGGATTTTAAAATTTCAAGAATTTCAATTCTGTTTTCATCACAAAATGCTTTGAATATCATTGCTGTTTTTCTACTGCTCAATTCCATAAGAACACCCCTATCTTTAGTTGCTTTTTATAATAAAAGAGATTTCGATGTTTGTCAACTTAAAATTACTTAAGATTGACGTAGCGGTTTATAGAAAAGCATGTTACAATAGCTATGTTCATTTGAAAAATGATAAGGATAAAGGTTCATAAAGCGATTTATGATGAAAAAGGAAGCAGGTGAAATTCCTGCGTGGTCCCGCCGCCGTAACAGGGAGTCTGTTTCATAAGGTCACTGTGTTTCATGGGAAGACGAAACAAGACGAAGAACTGAAACCGGAATACTTGCCTTTATCTATATGGATGTGATTAACGAGCGATTGAGCACACCATGATTGAGAAAGATAAAGTACTCTTTTCATCATGGGAAGAGTTTTTTTATTGAGTATCCTTATCTTTTTCTTTTGTTAGAAAAGGAGAGAACGTATGAAGAAATTATTAAGTTTAGTTTTTGCATGTGCTTTGGCATTTGGCACAGTGGTACCGATTTATGCTAGTGAAAATGTAGCTAGTGTTACGAGTGAGGAGCTAACCACCATCAAAAACGGTAGTATGGCATCTTTAAAGGGAAGTGAGAATACTTTTTATGCACTTTCTGTATTGGCTGATGGGGCTGATGAAGCATCAATGAAACAAATGGAAACAACGACGTTAAAAGCTCAGGAAGCATTGGCAACATCATCTAGAGCTTCAGCTCAAGAAGTGGAAAAGCTTATTCTTTTATCTGAAGGATTGGGATTTGATAGCACACATTATGTGCTAAATGGAGAAACCGTTAATTTGTTTACGGTCCTTGAAGGAAAAACGATCACATTGGTAAATGATTATACATTTGCTTTAGAGGCTCTGTATAGTGCAGGTTATACACCGGCAAAAGAAAGTAACTTAAATAAGGATGCATTGATTCAAACATTATTGAAGCTACGAAATCCGATCGATCAAGCATGGAATTATAATGCGGATTATTCAGGTTCCTATGGAAGCAGTGATCCAGATACCACAGCTATGGTGTTATCTGCATTAGCACCATATGCAAACCAAGATGCGAAGACCATGGGGATAAGTGATGATACCAAAGCAGCAGTTGATGCGGCTGTGATAGCTGGGTTTCAGTATTTATCTTCAATGCAAGGTGTAAGTGGTGCTATGGATAATGGATATGGTGAGAATGCAAGTACAACGGCTTTGACCATTTTAGCAATGACAGCTTATGGAAAAGATGTACTTACAGATCATCAATTTATTCAGAATGGAAAATCTTTGTTGGATGGTTTGATGAACTATAAGAATGCTGAGAATCTTGGATTTGAAGTTGCGAATTGGCAAACCGGTGAAATGGAATTAAATTTGGAATTCAGTACAGAACAGGGATTGCGTGCGCTTGTTGCATTACAAAACAGTAAAGTGAATACACCATATTATTTATATCAAGCAGGAGCATTTGCAAATGAGAATCGTAAACAACAACCGATTATAGAACCGGAAGAAAAACCTGTTGTGACCCCACAGGAACAAGAGAAAAAAGAAGAGCCGATCATCAAAGATACCGCAAAACAAAACAAGGAGCATGGAGCAATCTGCTTATTGTTACTTGTTGGCGCAGGTGTTTTCGCAATTCGTAAATACGCTTAATGATAAGGAGGAAAGGATATGCATAAGAATCATAAGAAAAGGCTTCAATTAGCTATACTTGCTATGATCATCATCGTATCCTTTTCTTTTCTGTTTGTATATGCAAATTCATCTAAGAAAACAGAAGAACAAAGAATCGCTATATCATCTATTGATCATTTGAAACAACTCATACAGATAGATGAGCAGACAGAAAAGAAAACAGATCAAGATACAAAAAAAGAAGAACCAGAAACAACAAAAAAGGAAACAGAAGCTGAAGTACAGACTTCTGATTCATCAAATAAAACACCTTCTACACCACCCAATGAAAAACATAATGAAGAAATAGAACAACCAGAGGCAAAAAAATATGCAACGATTTCTATCGATATGCGAAATATTTTGACTCATGTTGAAGAGGTAGGGGAACCATATCGTGCTTTTATCCCAACAGATGGGGTATTATTGGCTTCCACAAAAGTGGAAATCGAAGATTCTGATACAGCATACTCGCTTTTGGATAAGGTATGTAAGGCAAATGGAATCTCGTTGGATGCCAATCAGGGATATGTGAAATATATCAACCAAATAGGGGAATTCGATGCCGGGACAAGTTCCGGATGGTTATATAAGGTAAATGGTACGATGCCCAATGTGGGAAGTAACGCTTATCATATCAAGGAGAATGATGTGATTGAATGGCGCTATAGCGTAAAAGCGGGTGATATCTGATGCAAGAGCTGAAACGATATCATCCTTTTGTCATTAGTGTTTATGTGTTTACCTTTCTGATGTGGAATACGTTGATTTCTCATCCCTTCATTCATGTAATGATCTTATTGCTATCTTGGATGTTGTTGTTAGAGTTTGATGTATCCATGCGTTCTACTTTACGAAATAATCTATTGTTTATCTTATTGACAACACTAAGCAATCCTATTGTTCAACATCGAGGAGTTTACGTATTATTTACGATATGGAATACTCCGATCACCTTGGAATCCTTAGCTTATGGTGCTGATTTGGGCTGTATGTTAAGTGGTATCATCAATCTATTTCGTATCTATTCTCATATGATTCAAACTGATCAAATTTTATATATGATGACAAGGATATCACCTAATGTTGCAACCGTGTGTTCACTTAGTATGATTCAATTATCAAGGCTACAAAAACAATATCATGATCTTAGTTTCGCAAGGAGTCTTATGGTTCATCATAACAGTTTTTTCGCTAAGATCAAAGAAAATATATGGATCGTATCAAGTTTGATTACTTGGTTGATGGAAACAAGTGTGGAAACATCGTTATCCATGCGTTCCAGAGGTTATGGAATACAAAAACGTAGCTGTTATCAAAAGTACAAAATGGAACGAAGAGATCGTTTGCTTTTGGGATATGAAGTCATTACCATTGGTTTATCTGTTTATGCATCTATGGGACTTAAGTTTTGGTGGTATCCAACCTTTTATGCTCATATCGAGATAGGATCTGCCATTCTTCTTTGTGTTTTGATACTGTTGTATTGTGCATTACCCTTTGTGTTCACAAGAAAGGAGACAGCGCTATGGGAAGATATCGAATCGACATCCGTAAATTAGCTTATCAACGCTCTTCCTCTTTTGCTTTACATGGGATACATATAGAAATTCCTCATGATCAAATCACTTTGATTGCCGGAGAGAGTGGATGTGGGAAAACAACATTGTTACGTATGTTGAAAAAACAGCTTCATCCCAAGATGATCTTAGAGGGAACTATTTTATGGGAAAGTGAAACAAGCGTATCTGTTGAGGAATTATCCGATAGAGAGAGTGCTTTTCAAATAGGCTATGTTTCTCAGCAACCGGAAATGCAATTGGTATCAGATCAGGTTTGGCATGAGCTTGCTTTTGGTTTAGAAAACATGGGAATGGATCAAAAAACTATGCAACGAAGACTCGCAGAGACAGTTTCTTTTCTAGGTCTTGAAGAACTGTATCATACTCCATTAAAAGAGTTGAGTGGGGGACAAAAGCAGATGCTCAATTTAGCAAGCATTTTGATCATGCGTCCTAAGGTCATTTTATTAGATGAACCAACCAGTCAATTAGATCCTGTCGCAAGACAGAAATTTTATGATTTGCTATTACAAATTCATCAAAGCTTTGATATCGGAATGGTAATGGTAGAGCATTCGTTAGAACCATTACTGCCTTATTGTGATCAAATCATATATTTGGAAAAAGGAAGTGTTGCTTATCAAGGAAAGCCGGAATACTTGTATCAATGTTCCTTAGAACATAGTGCTTTGTTACCATTTCCTGCAAGATATATGCAAGAGAATAAACGGATAGAAGAGAAAAATGCAATCAGTGATCATGAGATGCGTATGATGATGAAAGATCAAGTGATACATGAATGGAAACCTAGCAAGGTGGAGGGTCAACCTGTTTTGACTTGTGAGCATATGTATATTCGTTATCATCCAAATCAAAAAGATATTCTCAGAGATTTATCGTTGCAGTTGAAGGAACATGAGATCCTTTGTTTATTCGGTGGAAATGGTAGTGGAAAAACAACATTTTTAAAGGTGTTGAACAGTAAGCAGCGCAAACGATTTGGAAAAGTTGATATCAAGCGAGAACTTCGATATTTACCACAGGATCCTCGATGTTTATTTGTAAAAGATAGCTTGTTGCAGGAATATTTACAATATGCCAACATAGAACAGATAGAAGAAATAGTGAAAACTTTAAAATTAGAAGGCTTATTGAATCAACATCCTTATGATATCTCAGGTGGAGAATTACAGCGTGCGGCACTTGGTTTATTGCTGTTGCAGGTGGAAAAAGATGTGATTTTCCTTTTGGATGAGCCTAGTAAGGGTTTGGATATGTATCATCGTGAACAGTTGGCTAAGCTTTTGAGAAAACTATCTTGCCATCATACGATCTTAATGGTTTCTCATGATGTAGAATTTGCGGCATTGTGTGCAGATCGATGTGGATTTTTATTTGATGGAGCCATTACTTCTTTACAAGATACCAGAAGTTTTTTCCTTGATAATGCGTTTTATACAACCTATTGGCGTAAATGTACAAGAGATCATGACCCATGTGCCATTACTTATCAAGAGGTGATTCCATGAGCAATCTTTGGAAGCGAAGAATCAGTTTGATTGCTTTGTGGGGCGTGTTTCTATTATTTCTTATGAATGGCTTTCAAGAACATTTTCTTTTTTATGCTAATGTAGGTGCTATCTGTATTTTGTCTTTGTGTTGGTATCAATATGATAAAAAAAATCCTAGGTTAAGCGAGCTTGTGTTATGTGCTTGTATGATTACTTTAGCAGTTGCCGGAAGGGTATTCTTCTTATGGGCTCCCGGGTTTAAACCGGTCACGGGGATCGTTATCATTGCAGGCGCAGCACTAGGTGGTTGGAATGGGTTTCTGTGTGGTAGTTTATCTGCATTATTATCGGATATGTTTTTCGGACAGGGACCTTGGACTTTTTTTCAAATGTTAGCATGGGGATGTATTGGGTTAGGGGCAGGATGTTTTCGCCAATGGTTTTCTTCACGTATCGTGCGTATCCTTTATGCGATCGGTGCAGGAGTTTTCTTTAGTGTATTCATGGATGTATATTCTACAATGGCTGCAGGTAGCTTTCTTTGGTCACGTTATATAGCGATTTTATTGACCTCTTTGCCATTTACGATCATGTATATGATTTCCAATATGATATTTGTAGAATTACTATACCCATCATTGATCAAGAAGCTTGATAGAATACGTGATAAATATGATCTTTGATGAATGTCAAAGTACGATGCGATCAAACAAATGATGTTTGATCTTTTTTTTCATTGACAATGAAGGAAATGCATGTTACTGTATGAGTGTACCAATTACACTAGTACAGTTGGAGGTGATGGTATTGTTTATCATTGATACTCGAAGCAGTGTGCCGATCTTTGAACAAATCAAAAAACAAATTCTAGAATTTATTTCCATTGGCATTTTATCCGCAAATGATAAATTACCTTCTGTTAGATCTCTTGCATCTGATCTAGGCATCAATCCTAATACAGTTGCCAAGGCATATCAAGAGTTAGAGGACCATGGATATCTTTATTCAATCAAAGGCAAGGGATGCTTTATCGCAGATAATGAATCAGAGAAACTCATCAAAGTTGAAAAGCTGAAGGAATTCAAAAAGATGGTACAGGATATGAAACAGCATCATATCGAACAAGAACAATTGCTCGTTATCATTCATTCCATTTATGAGGAGGGGAAACCGCATGCTTAATCTCAATTATGTAACAAAAAAGTTTCAAGATACACCTGTTCTTGAACATGTGAATTTAGATATTCCAGAGGGTAGTGTATTTGGCTTAATCGGTCCCAATGGTTCCGGTAAAACAACCTTATTGAAAGTCATTGCCGGTATTATCAAACCTGATTTAGGTAGCGCTAGCATCGATCATGTCAATATATTTGATAATCCCGAAGGTAAGCGACAAATTTTATTGATCAGTGATGATCCATTCTATTTCTTTCAATCAACATTAAAAGAAATGAAGGAATTTTACAAGCTATGGTATCCAGGCTTAGATGAAGCTGTTTACCAAAAATATCTGGCGATATTCCAGCTAGATGAAAAGAAAATGATCAAAGATTTTTCCAAGGGAATGAAGCGACAAGCTTTCATTATTTTGGCACTTGCGATTGCACCTAAATATTTATTATTGGATGAAGCCTTTGATGGGTTGGATCCGGTGATGCGATTAACGTTTAAACGAGCAATCTCTAAAATGATCGAAGAAAAAGATATGACCATTATCATATCTAGCCATAATCTAAGAGAGCTAGAAGATATTTGTGATACCTTTGGTATCTTAGAAGAACATACCATCTCTACTCATGGTAATATCGACGATGCAAGAGAACAGATTCATAAACTTCAATTAGCGTTCTCAGAAACGAAAACATTAGAGGACTTTAAGGAACTGGATATCATGTCCGCAAAGATCCAGTCACGAGTGGTAACACTGGTGGTAAAAGGTGACTTAGAACAGATAGAAGCATATGTCAAAGCCATGGAACCATTGATGATAGAAGTACTCCCTGTCAATTTAGAAGAAGTCTTCCTTTATGAAATGGAAAGAAAGGGGTATGGTGTACATGAATAGCGAATTTAAATCTCATTTACTTTATGAATTAAAAAAGAATCGACGCTCCTTGATCATGATCAACGCATTACTGTTTTTGTTGATACCATTTTACGTCTATATGTCGATTTCAACGGTACGTTATCAACATGGAACCATAGATGAGGTTTTATTTCAAACCTTGATTGAGCAATGTGCAAGTTGTGGTTTTGTGATTGCGTTTATCGCTTCTATCTTTCAATTTCGTTTTCTCTATGATAAACGAATGAATGATACTTATTTTTCTTTACCGATCAAACGTTCTCATCTGTTTTGTGAACAATATGTCATTGGTTTGATTCTTTGATTTATTCCATTGATCATACAATTTCTGCTTGGCTATCTGGTCGCTTATCTTAATCGAGATATGCCGACAATTGAAGGTCCGACACTTTTGATTGGTCTGATTCTTTTGATTGTTTTGATTGTTCAATATACCATTGTGACCTTTTTCAATATCAAGTGTCATCGTATCTTAGATGCGGTCTTTGTGAATGTAGCCTACTTGATACTGCCAGATTTTGTGATTGCGGTGATTGCGACCTTTGTGAATCATCAAACGGAAGTCTTGTTTCAGATACCCGGCAATGTAACGTTTGGCTTTCAAAATATAATTACGCTTTGTTTATCCTTACCGATGTATTTTTACAAATCTATTGTTGCGGGCATCCAGGTAACGATGGGCATGATAGAGCCTGTTGTTATTCCGAACCAATATGATTTTGTATTATCAACAGAAACGAAAATGATCTTGATCTATTGGATCGTTTTGGCCTTGATCGTTTTTCATTTCGCAAAGAAAAGCTTTATTGCCTGTAAAGCAGAATGTTGTGAACAACAGACAACTTCAAAGCTAACCTATCCTTTTATCATAAGATTTATCACGTTGCTAATGATCGTATTTACTTTGAATACAAATCAACAAAACTTATTGATTCCATTCATCATAAGCCTTGGCTTCTACTTTGGAACTTTGTTCTTTGCGCAAAGATGCATTCGTATCAAACGAAAGGATATCTTGTTGTTGATGGGAATCTGCGTGTTTGCCTATGGCATAGGGTGGGGATATCAGATAACAAATGGTTTCGGTATCACACCTCTATATCCTTCATCAGAAAAAGTGGCAAATGCAACTTTCGTTTTATCTGGAGATATTGATTCTATCTATGGAGAAGAGCATGATGAAAATGATCCTAGACGTGGACAGTATACAACAGAGGCATTGGATAAAATTGAAAGTATCATCCATCTACAAGAAAATTTAAAACATGATAATGAGCACGCATTTCAAAATGATGTTATCGCAATGTTCAGTTATGAATTAAAAGATGGAGGATCAATGTCAAGATATTATACCCTTGACTTAAATGAACAACAGAAATCCTTGCTCCTAGATTTCATAAACACATATGAAGTAGAGCAATCAGTAGAATGAAAGAAGCATTCTTCCATGAGAGGAATGCTCTTTTTCATTATCATATGATGATAAAAATACTAAAAAGTATAAAAATCAAAGTGAAAAATACAAAACGAAAGGGTTTACATTCGTAAGCGTAGGGATTAGAATATCTGTATCAGATGGGAAATTGTTAAGATTCTGATGTGAAAACGTTCTTGTTTTATGAAATACAAAACAAGCGATTGTCTTAAAACCTATACTTTTATATACAGCTGATTTTAGGGTAAAAAGTCAGTTTTTTTTTGCGTAATCGAGTAAATTCCACTAGAAAAAGAAGGGTTTTATACTATTTCTAGTATCTCTCATATCGTATAGGTTACGAAACGTATTTTATGAAACAAGAAGAGAGGGAGGTGTTTCATACTTTTTATATGATAAAAATGGTTTGAATGAATGATGGTAATGATATAACTTAACAGGAGGCTATATTAATGAAAAAAAAGCACGCTGTAAACGCTCCAAAGAAAGTCATGACATTGACAGTAGCAGCAACCATGGCTTTGTCATCTACTTCTCCTTTCTTGTTTCGTACGATCAAAGCAGCTACTTCTACTTATGCTAAAGTAGAAGGGAATAAAGTAGTGATCGGAAACGACTATATGACAAGAACATTGTCTATCGCAGATGGAAAAGTGAAAACAGTCAGCATTGACAATAAAAGAGCAAATAAAGAATTTACTCCGGCAGATGGTTCAGAAGATTTCCAAATCAATACCATTGATAATGGAGAAAAAGACGATACACCAAAAGAAGAAATCATTGCGCCTACAAAGGCATTGAATCGTGAAGGATGGAATGCCAAAGCATATGATTCTGCAGGTAATGAAAAAGATGCATCTAATCTATTAGATGGAAATAAAGATAGTATACTTGATTTCTTTGATGGAGTTACAGGCGGTACCTATTTTGATTTGATTTTAGATTTAGGTGAAGCAAAAACATTCCAATCACTTGGCTATGATAAACGCCCTGGCTATGGCGCAGAAGGTTATGGCATGAATGGAACGATCAAAGGATATGAACTTTATGTCAGTGACAATGGCACTGATTGGAACATGGCCGGATCAGGTGAATTCAGTGATACTGTAGATTATCATATCCGTAACGAGGATGGTTTGTATTATGTTGGAGATACGGTTTATGCCAACTTTGATAAGGCATATACTACACAGTATGTAAAAGTAAGAGTCTTGTCTACTTACAGTGGTTCAGCTAGTCCAGACGATTTCTCTTTTACAGGATCAGAAATTAATTTATTTGAAGATAAGAAAACAAGCAGCTTCGATGAAAAACTTCCTACAGCTGAAATAGATCCTACTACTTGGAAAGCTACTTTAGATGGAAAAGACGCATCTAAAATTATAGATGGTGATCGTGGTACCGTAGTAAGCTCTAAACAGAACAAAGATATGATCATTGACTTAGGTAGTGAACAGAAAGTATCCTCTTTCTCTTATCAAAAACGACAAGGCTATCCTGAATCAGCTTATGGTAAAAATGGTACAACAGGAAAATATACTTTGTATGTGAGTGACGATGGAACCAATTGGGCACCAGCCGGTAGTGGAGAATTTAGCGAAAAGGACTATAATCTTCATGAAGTCATTGTACCAAAAGGAGAAACATGGTCAGGGGATGGAAAAACATATCCGGAAGGAACCAAACTTTATAATGTGGGGGATCTAGTATATGGTAATTTTGATAAAGAATATACTACTAGATATGTGAAATTTGTAAGTAATACAGATATTTATGGTTTTGATGAATTCAATTGTGCAGAATTTCATCTTTACTCTGATGCATATCAAAAAGCACAGAATCAAGATAAACCTACCACTTCTGATTTGATCAAATCCAGTGATTTCACACTTTCAGAAGATGGAGTAAAAATCGAAGATACGCAAGTTCCTCATAAGAGTCATGAAACATCAACTGGTAAAAAAGTAACATTTGATTATGAACCGATAAAAGTAAATGATGTAGAATGGGATGTAACTTATGTAATCGTTATGGGTGATGATGATCATTATATGAGATCTTATATTGAACTTACTGCAGATGATCATGAAAAAGCTCAAATCGACTACATTGATATGGATCATTTTGTATTGGATGAGGAAGATGAAGGCATTTGGAGTCATCCTGATTTAAAAGATGTATCCTCTATGTGGATCAAGCCAAATGAGCTTATGTTAGGACAACCGATCTATGTTGATGGATTGTTTATGGGCTCAGAATTTCCAGCTGCGGATACCGATGTGGTAGATGATAAAACACAAATTCGTTATTATTCAGGTAAGACATTTGAAAAACTTTATGAAGATGGGCAATTAAGCAATGATGGAAAATTTGTTTCTTGGCAAAATGTCATTGGCGCAGCAAAAGGCACATCACAAGCAATGGTACAAACAGATTTCTATGAATATATCGAAGATATCGCTACACCGACAGACTTTAGAAAACAATATAATTCATGGTATGATAACATGATGTCCATCACAGATGAAAGTATCGCCAGTTCTTTCCTTGGTGCAGAAGCAGGATTAAATGCACAAGGTGTAGAACCATTAGATTCTTATGTGGTAGATGATGGATGGAATAATTATTACGATGGAAATTATACAGGACCAAGCGCTGATGCAGGAAGCGGTACACCAAATCAAACCGGCTTCTGGGAATTTAATAATAAATTTCCAAATGAATTATACACATCAAGTGCGCTATCTAGTAAACTGCAATCTACCTTTGGTGTTTGGGTAGGTCCACAGGGTGGATATAACTTCTTTAATACCTTTGCACAATACTTAGAATCTATGGGAACAGGATATGTACAATCTAATTCAGCTTTAGGTAAGGTCGTATGTACAGGATCTCACAAATATCAAAAGAACTTTACTGATCGTTTTGTAGATTATCAACAAAGATTCAATATTGATTATTGGAAATGGGATGGTTTCGCATCTAGACCATGTAATGACGCATCACATGATCACATGACAGGCGGAACAAATGATATGTATTTTACTTCAGATATGTGGGAAGGATGGACCAATGTATTTGAAGCAGTAAGAGCAGCAAGAGCAGATGAAGGAAAAGGTTTATGGATCAACGCTACTTGTTATATAAACTTAAGTCCATGGCTGTTACAGTGGGTGAATACGATTTGGGTACAAGATTCAGGAGATACCGGAGTCTTGGGTACCGGTAAAACGCATGAACGTAAAATTTATTATCGTGACAACGTTTATTTTAATTTATACAAACGAAATCAAGTTCAGTTCCCTTTAAAGAATATTTATAACCATGATCCGATCTTTGGTGTATCTGATCAAGATAAAGGAAACCCAGATACGGAAGAATGGCGTGATTATCTATTCGCAAATGCCGCAAGAGGTACTGCTTTCTGGGAATTGTATTTCTCACCTAGTATGTTCAAAGAAGCTCATTGGCAAGTGACTGCTGATGTTTTGGATTTTGCGGAAAATAATTTCAATACTTTGAAAAATGCAAAATTATTCGGTGATCGCCCATCTGAAAATGGTGCAGGGGATGGTGTTTATGGCTATTCTGCATGGGATGGCAATCATGGGGTAGTAAGCTTTGTAAATTCTACCGATCAAGAAATGACATATGAACTAACCTTAAATGGAGAAGTTGGTGTCCCTTCCACGATGGCTCATGCTGCTGAACTACAAGTTCTTCCTTATCAAGGCACACCTACAGGAAAGAGTGTATCCTATGGTGATACGATTACGGTAACATTAGCACCACATGAAGTTAGAATGATGCAATATGGGAATATCGATACTTCTGCACCTGTTGTAACGAATGTAAAAAACACTGGAAATAAGACAATTCGTGTAAGTTTTGATAAGCGTGTAAATGATGATGCAAGCTTTACGATCGAAGGAAATAAGATCACATCTGCAGTATTGATGGATGATTATAGAACTTATGAATTGACAACGGAAAAGGAATTAGGAACAAAAGATGTTGAAATAAAATCTGAAGGATTAAAGAGCACTGCCGGTACTTCATTGAATGGTAACATTGCACTTCGTACTTATGAAGATGGAACCATTGTTTCAGTAGCAGGCGATAAACTAGATCCTATCACGGGTAACTATACGATGGATGTAAATGGAACTAAGAAGATTTCAGATATAGGTATCAAAGGTACAGGTGAGTTTGGTATTAGTTTCAATATCAAAACAACAGATACCGATAAAACTTTATTAACACAAGGAAATGATATCAAAGTTTCTATCGATAAGGATGGTTATTTGGTAGCGAATATCGGATCACAAAGCTTAACTTCGAAAGAAACTGTAACAACGGTTATTGAAAAAGCACATGGATTATTCAATACCGATGCATATGTTGAAACATCGACAGAAGACTTACTAGAAGGTAACATTGCTGATGGTGAACTGCATTCTATTGTAATCACTCGTGAAGCAAATGGAGTATTGAAATTATATGAAAACGGTATGTTAAGAACTTCTGCATACGATGATGGAAAGAAAGATGATATCAAAGATGCAAATGTCGTACTTGGTTCTAATAATTTGAAAGCAGTACTTGGTAATGTAGAGATGATCAATCAAACCATTTCTTATGATGTAGCACAAGCGAATGCAAATGCAATCGTCACAGGAGATGAATCAAGAGCTTTGAATCGTGATGGATGGACAGCAACAGCTTGTAGTGAAATGCCTGAAGGAAATGGGGATTCTAATGCTGCGGCAGCAATCGATGGTAATATGGGTACTTGGTGGCATTCAAATTATAACGGAAAAGATGATCATGATGGAAGCAATCACTATATCGCAATTGATTTTGGTAAAGAAGAAACATTCTCAAGCTTTGAATTAACCGGACGTGCAGGCTCTAATGGGGATGTGTCTAAATATCATTTATATGCTATGCAAAATGGGGAATGGGTAAAAATCGTGGATAACGGAGAATTTGATACATCTTCTGCAGTGAATACAGTTTCATTTGATGAAATAACCGCAACCGGTGTTAAATTAGAATATATAGAATCCGTTGGTGGCTTTGCGGCAGCAAAAGAAATCAATGTCTTATCAAAAGCAAGCCCAATCAACCATGATGCAGTGGTAAAAGCAGCAAGCAATGAAGAAAAAGCAGAAGAAAGCAATTATAGTAAGACTTCTTATAAAGCTTATCTTCAAGCATTTAATAAGCTTATGGACTTGGTAGAAGCAACCAAAGATACAGATACTACCAATTTTGTATTACAAGATATTTTAGATGATCTTGCATCCGCAAAAGCTTCTTTGGTTGATGTTACTTCTTTACGTACAGCCATTAATAATTTAAAAGAAGAACTAAAGAAAACGGATATCTATTCAGCTAATTCGATTACTGAAGCAAAAAAATTAATTGCTCGTGTTGAAGTGCTGTTAGATGATGGAAGTAAAGATACTATCGAACAAGCAGTTGTGGAATTAAATGAATTTAAACTTACTGTGAAAGGTGATGTTACGTCATTAAAAGCATTGATCGCAGATTGGGAATCTAAAAACCCAAGTGATTATACTGAAAAAACATGGAATGACTTCAATGCTGTATTAGAAGAAGCGAAAAAAGTTGCAAATGATGAGAATGTAACAGATGCAATGATCGAAGCTGCGATTTCTAGTATCAATGACAGTAAGGATACTTTGGCTATGATCAAACCAATAGAGGATGCGATCAAAGCATATGAAGCAAAACTAAGTGATAACACTTATACACCTGCATCTATCACAGCAGCCAAAGAAGCATTCAATCAGTTGGCAATTGAGGATGTGAAAAAGAATGGTACAAAAGAAGAGGTAGCATCTATCGTTGATGAAATTCAAAATATCTCTTTTACAAAGAAAGCGAACAAAGATGCATTGCATGATGCCATTGCTGAAGCACAAAAGAACGTAGATTCTGAAAACTACACGGAAGCTAGTAGAGAAGAATTGGCAAAAGCAATCAAAGCACTAGATGCAATCGTGAAAGATGAAAATGCAACTCAAAAAGATGTAGATCAAGCAGTGAAAGAATTGCATAAAGTAACACTGATCGATATCACCGCTTTGAAAGAAGAAATGCAAAAATTCAAAACAAAGATGGGTACAAATGCATTGATTCCAAATAATCAAAAAGATGCAGATGCTTTATATCAACAAGCAAACGCATTACAAAAAGATGGAACGAAAGAAACCATTCAAACATGCATTGATGCTATGAAGAGTTTCAAATTTGAGTATCAGAGCGATAAGAGTGTTCTTGAATCCGCAATCAATACAAAACCTTCTTTAGATAAAGAAGCGTACACAACAGATAGCTGGAATGCGTATCAAAAAGCTTTAGAGAACGCAAACAAGATTTACAAAGATGAAAATGCAACATCTGATCAAATTGCTAATGCAATTGATACATTGCTTGATGCTCGAGCAAATCTAAAAGAAGTTGAGAAACCTTCTGATCAACCAAATAAGGATGAAATGAAAAAGCCTGATACCGGTGATCACACAAATACTGGTATATTATTTGGTGGTATGATGTTAAGTGGAGCTGCTATTGCTTTGCTTATGAAGAAAAGAAGAGATAGCAAAGCATCATAAAAGAAACTAAAATGAAAGAAAGCGAAGATATCGTATGTAATATCTTTGCTTTTTTTCGTATGTTCATATTTTATTGTCACAATCATTTCCCTCTCAGGCCATCCAGCTTTTCATATGTGATAATTTGTCACAAAGATATCATAATATTTTTTGAAATAAGTATTTTTGTTGTGAGTATGTTGTTGTTAAACGTTTACAATATAACTAAAGATGGGAATGTAAATAAATATACATGTTCCAAAGGAGGGGATCTTACATTCATAATATAAATATCATAAAAAAATAATCATATGGTCATAAGCACTTCGTGTTATATGGTCTAGTAGAGGTATCATGTATTCACACATGGTAAACCCTAATTGTAATCTTGATAGAGAGAAGGAGAGAAAAGAAATGTTAAAAAATTTATTGAAAAAGGCAAGCGCACTTGTTCTTACCGTAATGGTGTCATTATCGCTTATGCCCATAACCAATGTATTTGCATCTGGTAATACTTACACAATTGATGATTTACAAGATGGTGATATCGTACAAACAGGAGATATCATAGATAAAGGTTCAACACCAGCACTGGGATATTTTACGTATTGGAAATCTCCAGATTTAACTGGAGATTATAAAATGATTAATTATCCTGCTTCACCTTATACAATAGAAACGTATTTTGATCAAGATACATGGATCGTAAGAAAGGATCATGTATATGGCAATAACTATGATATAACGTTAATACCTGTTCAAGTAACCTCTGATATCACTTTAACTACAGACGGTAATGGTACTGCAAGTTCTGATGTTTCAAAAGCAAAAGAAGGAGATATCGTAACTCTTACTGCTACCCCAAACACAGGTTATAAATTCAAAGAATGGCAAAGTGATGATGTCACTGTAACAAATAACCAATTCACTATGCCTAGCAAAGCGGTTTCTGTAAAAGCAATTTTTGAAGCAGTGACTGTAAATCATAAAGCAACCATTGAAAATGTTGAAGTCAAAGGAGTTGTAGGGGAAATATTTCCTACCCGTACACTAAAAATTAAAATCACGATACAGAATGATAAATTAAATGGAACTGCTAATCCGTTTTCCACTTTAAAAACGAATCTTCCAAAAGGTTTAGGTCTAAATATGAATGATTACACTGGAACTACTTTTACTGTGAGCGTACGTGGTATAGCAGAAATGAGTGGTAAAGGCGTACTGGAAATAACCATTCCTGGTGAATTTCTTGAAAGCGGAGAGGATCTAAAAGTAACAATGAATTCAAAGGCTACCTATGATTTCTCTGAAATCGGTATCACTGCCGGGGCTGGTTCAACACATACAATCGGTGGAAAAAATGACTTGACATTTACATGTAATGGAAGCTTAGATAATTTAGAAGGTATCTATGTAGATAATACATTGGTTGACCCAAGTAACTATACTGTTAAATCTGGAAGTACGATCATGACATTAAAGGCAAGCTATTTGAATACGTTATCTCTTGGAACACATTCATTGAAATTTCAATATAAAAAAGATATGTCTGCGGAAACAAGTTTCAAAATCGTAAAAACTGATGAAGAGAACACAACAGTAGATGAAAATGGTACACCTATCAAAAATACTGGTAAGACTACTTCATCTCATGATACAACTACATTTGCTTTGTTCATGTCTATCTTGGTTTTATCTGGTGTTATGGTAATCAATAAAAGAAAATCAACAAACTAGTTTAAGATAGAGAAATCACTGCATGATTAAGCAAATCATTTCTACCTATACACAATTATCCATAGAGTGACAAAGGTTTATTTGTCACTCTTTTTTTCTATGAAAGAAGAAAAAAGCCGAAAGAGAAAAAAGATAATGATTGGTGATTAGAAATTAATATAAATGAACTTTTGTCACAGATGTTTTCTCTTCATACCATCTACATTTTTATATGTGATAATTTGTCATAAATAAATCATAATAATTTTTTTAATATGCTTTTTTGTTGTGAAAACGTTGTTAGAAAGCGTTTACAATAAAAGCAAAGATGGAAATGCAAATGACAAAAAATTACATTTTCAAAAGGAGGGATCTCACATTCAACTACATGATAAATTTTATGAAAGTCGTTGTAAGGAGGCATGCACAAGAAATAAAACATGAGGAATAAGAGAAAGAACCATAAAGAGGAATATTGAAAGAAGGAAAAAGTGATGAAAAAGAAGCAAAAAATATTACCTAAAATAAACAAATTACTAAAAGTTAGTTTAGCATCTGTATTGGCTTTTTCGCTTGCATATACGAGTGGAATTATCTCTATTAAAGCAAGTGAATATAATCTTGAAAAGGGTAAGACATATGATAATGGTGAACATGGAATATGTGATGAACTTGGAAATAGAGAAAGCGATGGTTATGTATATAACTATCGAGTAAAAGAAAGTAAAGGCCTACCACCAGGCATTACTCCTCAAGTTGGTCAAGGATTTGGTGTTAATTATCCTAATGTATATAAAACATGCTATGTAGGATCACCTGAAAAGTCTGGTATTTATAAATCAGAGATTACTTATTATTATGAGACATATCAAGATGAGCCAAGGAAGCTTTTATCTACGGTAGAAGATACAAGAGAAGTAACTTTACTTATTGAACCTTATGTTACTGGATTCAGTTTAAAAGGTACAAATAGTTTGACAAATGGAAATACAAGTAAATATACAATTGAGGATATTACTTGGAAAGGAAATAAAGATGAAAGTGACCCAATTACAGAGAAATGGGAAGTTACACATAAAAACTCAAGCGGAACTGTGATTGATCAAAATGGAAATCTTACAATTGGCCAAGATGAAACAAAAGAATATGTAACAGTGGAAGCATCCTTGATTAATGGTGGAGTAATCATAGATACAAAGAAAATGGATGTTAAAACAGGAAATATCATTAAAAATGTTACGGGAATTAGTGATGTTATTTCATATGCTTATAATGGTAGATCAGTGACATTGAATGCAACTGTAACACCTTCTGATGCAGTTAAAACAAACATTACTTGGTCATTATCACCTGGATATGATGCCGTAGCTGAACTTAACGGTAATGTTCTAACACCTAAAAATCAAAATAGTATCGTCAAAGTTACAGCTACAATTCCTGGTGGAGGGGTAGATGAAGTAGATTATATACAAGAATTTGAAGTAAAAACATATCCAAACTATTCAGACCCTTTTAAAGCAGTAACAGATATTACTGCAAATGTTCCTACTGAAGTAGAAGCAAAAGATTGGATTATGCTGAATGAATTCAATCCAGAGATATCTCCGTCAGATGCTAGCCAACAAGAGATTACATGGTCTATCCTAGATGCCGGAACAACAGAAACGATATTTAATGATGACCCACGTCAGACTTACTTTCAACCAAAAAAAGAAGGAACACTGATTATAAGAGCTACTGTAAATGGTGGTGCAGATCCATATAAATCTTACACAAAAGATTTTACAATTAAAGTAAACCCTGCATTTGTTAAGGCTAAAAGTGTAGTTGATCTTCCTTATAAAGCTTTTACTGGCGTTGATTTAGAGTTAACTGGTACAGTAAAACCAGATGATGCCACTTATAAAGACATAACAGCATGGACCATCACAGATGCAGGCAATACAGGCGCTACTTTAGACGGTAATATATTAAAGACGACAGCTCCAGGTGTTGTAAACTTAAAAGCAACTGTAAAGAACGGACAAGCTGTAGGTTTAGATATGTGGGAACAATTTAGTGTTAAAGTGATAGATTATGTGCCTGTTGATAGTGCAACACTCAATACTACAACCATAGAAGCTGGTAAAGATAGAAAATACCTTGATTGCTCTGTAAAACCTAAGGATGCTGCTAGTTATCCAATGGAATGGAGCGTTTTAGATGATGGTGGTACTGGTGCAGAAATCGTTGATAATTATTATATGAAAGCAACAAGTCCAGGAACTGTGACTGTAAAATTAATTATCAAACAAGGAACATCATTAACAGAAGATTATGAGAAAACATTTACACTTACAGTTACCGGTGATCATAAGCCGGTTACGGATATTACCGATGTACCAACGAGTGGTGTAGCGGAAACAGATCTTGCATTAACAGGAAAAGTAACTCCGGTAGGAGCTCCTTCTAAAATCACATGGTCTGTAAAGGATGCTGGAACCACAGGTGCAACAATTGATGGTAGTACATTGAAAACAACTGCTGGTGGTACTGTTGTAGTAACAGCTACTATAGTAGGTGGTGGACAAACAGATAAAGATGATTATACAAAAGACTTTACCATTAACATCGCAGCAGTTCATCATAAGGTGACAAACATTACTGGAGTACCAACAAGTGGAACTGCGGATAATAAACTTGAATTAACTGGAACAGTAGAACCAACGAATGCTACAAACAAAAATATTGTATGGAGCATTAAATCAGCCGGTAGTACTGGAGCCGTCTTAAATGGTAAGAATTTAATGACAACAGCCGCCGGAACCGTTACGGTGACTGCGACCATCGCAGGTGGTGGCGAAACTGCAGATGAGGACTATACACAGAATTTTGATATTACTATTGCCGCAAATCCAAATCCATATAAGGCAGTTACCGATATCACAGGAGTTTCTACAAGTGGTACAGCAACCATTGATATGACATTATCAGGAACGATTGCACCAACGGACGCAACCAATCAAAATATTACATGGAGCGTAAAAGATGCAGGAACAACAGGAGCCACAATTGATGGAAACACCTTGAAGACAACCGCAAAAGGAACGGTCGTTGTGACAGCTACTGTAGAAGGCGGTGGAACAACTTCTACACAAGACTATACCAAAGATTTTACGATTACGATCAAAGAAAATCATAAGAGCGTTACCGGTATTACAGGAATTAGCACAAGTGGAACAGCAAAACAAACGATTCTATTGAACGCAACCATCACTCCATCTGATGCATCTAAAACAAATATTGTTTGGACCATCAAGAATGCAGGAACCACAGGTGCTAGTATCGTTAACGGAAATCAATTAAAAACCACAGGTGCCGGAACCGTTGTAGTAACTGCGACAATTCCAGGTGGAGGAGAAACTTCAGATGATGATTATACCAAAGATTTTACGATCACCATTGCCCCTGCTCCTACTTATACCTTAACAAAAGATGTTACTGAATTAACAGGAGCTAAGGTCACATTGTCTGAAACTACAGGAATCGAATCTGATGGCAGTGTTACGGTTGATGTTAGTCCGGATACAGGAAAGAAATTCAATACTGCGCCAGATGTTAGCGTCACAGGAGCACAAATTGATCAGGTCATTACGATGCCAAATGGAGATTATCGATATATTTTAAAGAATTTTACAGCAAATGCAACAGTGAAAGTTGTTGGTGAAGCAAAAAGTGAGGATCCTTTAGAAGAATATCAAATCACAGTAGAAACTAATGGCAATGGAACGGCAAGTGCTAATGTAAATAAATCTGAAGCCGGCAAAGTAATTACGTTATTCAAGGAAGCAAAACCGGGCTATCGATTTGTAAAATGGGAAGTTGTAAATGGAACAATTACCATTAAAAACGATAAATTTACGATGCCAAAAGGCAATGTTTCTATCAAGGCAATCTTTGAAAAGATTCCGGGACCGGATGATCCAGAAACACCAACTGATGATTCCGATAAATCAAATGATGGAAATCAGAATGGATCAGGATCCAATCAAACTTCTAAAGATAAAAATAATTCTGCTATCAAAGATACAGGAGCATCATCAAGCAATACTACAACATCTATGATGGTGTTAATAGCTTTGGCAGGACTTTGTGTTTTAGAAAAGAAAAGAAGAGTTTCAGATAAATAGTATTCATGAATCTATCTAAAGCAGTGGTGATACACTGCTTTAGGTGCTTATGAAAGGAGAAAAAAGCATGGTGAAAAATATTATTAAGAAAGTAAGCTCAGTGTTTATGGCATTGTTGTTAATGGTTACTATGATGCCATCAATCAAAGCAAATGGATCCACATATGAGATTACAGATATCCAGGTCGGAGAGATCTTTTACAGTGGAGATACCATCGAAAATCATACAGAAAATATGGTTATGTTAGATTGGCAGGGTGTTTCGGATATCACAGAATCAGAAATTATGTCTTATGGTTCTTTGACAATGCCAAATAATTATGAAGAATATACCTTAGTAAATATTAATACTGATATTCCATATTCTCCAGTATATACGTTTGCACCTACTTTAAAACCTAGTGCATCAGCTGATACCGTTATTTTGATCGGAACAGTTGGGACAGCAGTGGATCATGATTTTAAAATCAAATTAAGTGCTGATAAATTAAACGAGTCATTGGCAGTAGGAACAGAACTGGAAACCATTACTCTTCCAGATGGGTTAAAAGCAACATATAAGGGTATCAGTGATTTAACTTATCAAAACATTATTGTGAATATATCAGGAACACCAACACAAGAAGCCACTGGATCCATGGATATTAGCATTCCAGGATCTTGGGTGGAAAGTGGTAGTACATTAAAAGTTAATTGTGTAGCAAGTTATCTGATCAAACAACCTGTACCAGCTGCATCTATGGAAGCAGTATCCATAGAAGGAAAAAAAGGGGAAGCGATAGAAGAAAAAGTGTGGATCACACTTGTAAATGATAAAGTTGCTTCTAATCCAAATTTGAATGTAGAAGCACTTACTAATTTACCAAATGGATTAAAGGCAAGCTATATGGGTAATATGAGTGATACTTCTTTAACGATAAAAATATCAGGAACACCGGAAGCATCAGGGGAAGGTGTTTTGGACATGACGATTCCCGGTGAATGGCTAGAAAGTGGAAAAGATCTTGTCGTAACAAAGAATAGCGAAACGAAATTTAAAATCACAGAGCGTACTGCGACAATTGAAAATGTAGAAATAGAAGGAACGGTAGGCACAGCAATCGATAAGGATATCAAAATCAGCTTAAAGGATGACCAATTAAATCAAAGTTTGGCAATCGGTACAGCATTAGGGACTGCCAATCTTCCTGATGGATTAAGTGTGACGTATAAGGGTATCAGTGATTTAACTTATCAAAATATTATCGTCAATGTGTCAGGTACACCAACAGAAGTATCCAATGGAACAATAGATTTTACCATTCCAGGTTCTTGGTTAATCAGTGGTGAAGATTTGAAAGTACAGGCAAATAATGCAACCTATAACATTAAACAACCGGCACCATCTGCGACAGTAGATTCAGCTTTGATTCTAGGTAATAAAGATGTAGATTTAAATACCTATGTTTTGGTCACACTTGTTAATGATAAAGTTGCTTCTAATCCGGATATAACAAAGAATCCACTAACCAATTTGCCAAGTGGAGTAAAGGCAAGTTTTCAAGGAAGTACAAGTGATACCTCATTGACAATTCAAATCAAAGGAGCTCCAACCGTAACCGCAGAAGGTGTCTTGGAAATGACGATTCCCGGTGAATGGCTGGAAAGTGGAAAAGATCTGGTTGTTACGAAGAATGATGATACAAAATTTAAGATTACAGAACGTAGTGCATCTACGAAGCCTGTCACCATTCAAGGAAATGTAGGAACAGCAGTTGATCAAGATATTAAAATTAACATAAAAGAAGATAAATTATTGCAATCACTTAATGTAGGAGCAGTATTGGAGGATATTAATCTTCCTGATGGTTTAACTGCTACATATAAGGGAATCAGTGATATGACTTATCAAAACATAATCGTTAATGTTTCAGGAACACCAACACAAGTAGGTAATGGGGCATTGGAAATTACTTTATCAGGATCTTGGTTGGAAAGTGGAAAAGATTTGAAAGTAAAGACAGTAGATTCATCTTATGTTATCTTACAAAGTGTACCAACAGCAAGTATGGAAGCTAAGGTAATCAATGGTGTCGTAGGTGAAGCAATGGAAGAACAAATCAAGATTACAATTGCCAACGATAAAGTATCTTCCAACGTAGATGTCACAAAGAAAGCAACGACGAATTTACCGAATGGTCTACAAATGAGTTATTTAGGTAATATGACGGATACATCTTTAACTTTAAAAATTTCAGGAACACCACTGGAAACCGGAAAGGGCAATTTAGAAGTTACCATACCTGGCGAGTGGTTAGAAAGTGGAAAAGATTTAAAAGTCACCGTTAGCCCAAGTACAGTATTTGCAATTGAAAAAATAACTGTATTCCAAGGTAATGATGCAACATATGTAGAAGGAAAGAGTAAACATTTGGTCTTTCAATGTAATGGTAAATTAGAAAATCTAATTGGTGTATATGTAGATGGAAAAGCAGTAGATAAGAATATGTATGAGGTTGCATCAGGAAGTACCATTCTGACATTAAAAGATGAGTTTATGAAGAAACTTTCGAATGGAGAACATACGTTAAGATTGACATATAAAAATGATATTGAGATAAAAACCAATTTTAAAGTGATTCGCTCTGAAGATGATGAAGATAAAGACGATGTAAATGAGAATGATAATAATAACAATGACAAAGACAACAACAAAGACAAGGATCAATCCAATGATGAGGTGATCAAAGGTGCGGGAGTACAACCATTTGGTATTTCAAGTTCTATGATGGTAGTGGCAATTGCCGCAGGTTTCCTGATTTTAAAGAAAAAAGAACAGAAAAGATAATATAGAAAAAATCCCATGAGTTTGTTTGTGGGATTTTTTTTGTTGTTGTTTTGTTGTGTGTATGAAGCTATGATAAAACAAGCAACTGGAAAAAATTGTAAAATATGTCAGAAAATATAAAAGGAAAGTGTTTGATGTTACAATAATAATAAGAAATGAGGGGTATTAGATGATACGTTATATCAATATATCATTAGAGATTTTCGGTGCTTTATTGTCTATTGTTATTATGTGCTCCATGTTAATAGGAGATCAAAAGAAAGATAAGTGTCATCAAATGTTTATCTATATTTTGATTTGTAATGCTGCATTATTGTTATCTGATGCCGCAGCTTATGGGTTTAAAGGTAATACAGATTGGTTCTATGTGATCATTGTATATGTCGCCAATTTTTTGGTGTTTACGTTGGGTTATGTTTTGATGGTACTATATTCTTATTATTTATATTGGTTTATCAAACAAAGAACCAAAATAAAAAAGAATGTTCTTTATTTGATAGATGTCATTGTTGTTATTTCTATTTTATTGGCAGTGATTTCACAATGGAATCATATGTATTATTATATAGATGAATTTAATATGTATCATAGAGCAAACTGGTTTTGGCTTTCTCAGGTATTGGCCATTTCATGTATGTTGATCAATGCAGGACTTCTATTTGCTTATCGAAAATGTCTAAGTCATTTGGAGTTGTTATGTTTATCTTCACAAATCGTTTTGCCAATCGTGGCAATGTGCATTCAGATAAGTATCTATGGAATCGCACTTTTGTATATCGCAACCACCATATCTACACTGATCGTGTATTTATATATTCAAAGTCAAGCGGCGAAACAGATGAAGGAGAAAGAACTGGAGTTGTTGCATTCTCGTGTTTCGATCATGCTTTCAATGATACAGCCACATTTTCTTTATAATTCTTTAACGGCAATCGGAAGGCTTTGTGATATTGATCCTCAAAAAGCAAAAATCGGAGTACAACAAATCGCACATTATTTAAGGGAAAATTTAAATTCTGTGACAAATGAAAGTGACATTCCTTTTGAACAAGAGTTACATCATATTGAAATTTATTTATCGCTTGAAAAGATGCGTTATGGGGAGTTGTTACAGGTACGATATGATATACAATATCGTGATTTTTATTTACCACCATTGTTACTACAGCCACTAGTTGAAAATGCAGTGAATCATGGCATTGCGAAAAAAGTGGAGGGTGGAACAGTTACCATCAGTTCGAAGAAAATAAATGATATGATCATTTTAGAAGTGATGGATGATGGAATCGGTTTTGATGTAAAGCAGATGGAGAAGTTAGATCAAAGTCATATTGGACTTAGAAATGTAAAAAATAGGTGTGAAATGATATGTGGTGGAAGCATGAAAGTAGAAAGTGAAATCGGAAAAGGATCTAGTGTGATGTTGTTTCTACCTGAAAAAGATGAATAGAGAATTCATACAGCAAGCAATTTGTTGTTAGTTTGTTATGGTTTATCATGGATAATGAATGCATTATATAGACAAAGTGAAGGGTGATTGCTGTGATATTTGTAGTAATGGATAATGAGAGATTAGCAATGGAGGATTTGATGACAACGATACGAAACATGGATGACACCATTCAAGTTTATGGTTTTTGTTTGGCAGCAGAGGTTATCGCATTTGCTAAGGAACATAATATTGATGTCGCTTTTTTGGATATCGAAATGCCGGATATCAACGGTTTACAAATCGCAAAGTATCTAAAAGAAATCAATCCTCATACAAACCTTATCTTTGTGACAGCGTATGCTCGTTATGCTTTAGAGGCTTTTTCGCTTTATGCAAGTGGATATTTGTTAAAGCCTGTGTCAGCGAAGATGATTCAAGAAGCGTTACATCATCTTCGCTATCCATTGGAAGCGCAAAATAAACAACGTGTTAAGGTACAGACATTTGGCAATTTTGAAGTATTTGTAGATGGTCATCCACTTCATTTTTCACGTAGTAAATCAAAGGAAATATTGGCATATTTAGTACATAAAAAGGGTAGCGGATGTACCCTTAGAGAGTTGTTTGCGGTATTATTTGAAGATAAACAATATACCATATCCATACAAAATCAAATGCAGACATATATCTCTTCCATGATGAAGACATTAAAAGAGGCAGGCATTGAGGATATCATTGTCAAAAAATTCAATCATTTTTCTGTGGATATCACCAAAATCGATTGTGATTTTTATAAGTTTATGGATTGGGATGTCGATGCTATCAATTCTTATACCGGAGAATATATGGCAAATTATAGTTGGGGAGAATTTACTGTAGGTTATTTGGAACAGAAATTAAAAATGATGACAAAGGTGAAATAAGAAAAACTGAAGACCATGGAGTACTTCAGTTTTTTGGTATTAGTCTAATGCATATAATTTACGATACTTACTTGTAAGATAATCAATATAATAACTTGGATCGAATGGAATTCCTGTAGCATGAAGTAAGATATCATCAGCCTTTTGATAGGCACCAAAACGATGAACATGCTCTTGTAGCCAAGCAGCGATTTCTTCAAAGTGATTCTTTTTCAAACAATCAGCTACATCTATTTGTTTCGACATTGCATCATAAAATTGAGCAGCGTATGCACTACCTAATGCATAGGTTGGAAAGTATCCAAAGTTTCCGGCACCCCAATGCATATCCTGTAGAATGCCCTCACTTGCGTTATCAGGACGTATTCCTAAGTATTCTTCATATTTATCATTCCACATCGTTTCTAATTCGTCTAGATTCGCATGTCCATTGAATAATTCTTTCTCTAGTTCATAACGAATCAAGATGTGTAGAGGATAGGTCAATTCATCGGCTTCTGTACGAATCAAGGAAGGTTTAGAAACATTGATCATTTCCATAAAGGCATCTAAGCTGACATCTTTTAATTGTTCAGGGAAATAGCTTTGTAAAATAGGAAATTGTACTTCCCATAATGCACGATGTCTTCCGATATGGTTTTCCATGAAACGTGATTGACTTTCATGCATGGCATAGCCGATTTGATCCTTTAATGCAGTTTGATCGTAAGTCGGATCGACTTGTAGAGAATATAAGGCATGTCCATATTCATGAATGGTTGAGAAGATACCGGACATCAACATATGTTCATAATAATGGGTAGTGATCCTGGCTTCATTATCACTGAAAAAATCAGTGAAAGGATGTTCGGTTAAGCCTAAGATACACTTATCATGATCCATTTTTAAATAGTCTAATAATTGTGCATTGAATGCTGCTTGTTTTTCCACATCATAGCTTTGAAATAGGATGGAATCATCTATATGCTTTCCTCTTTCCTGTATTTCTTTGATCAATGGCACCAAGGATTCTTTGATTGCTTTGAAGAAAGCATCATACGTTTCCACATTCATTCCATCTTCATAACTGTCTAACAAATAATCATAATCCGATGTTTTATCTTTGAGATAGCTTAAGACTTCTTTTTGTTTTTGAATGATTGCTTTTAGGTGTGGTTCAAAGATGTCGTATTGATTTTGTTGCTTTGCTTCATACCAAGCAGTTTCACTGTCGTTTTGAATTTGGCGCATAGCGATATACACCTCTTTTGGTAAGACACGATTCAGTTGCATACCTTTTAGAAACAACTGTAATTCACGTTGTTCTTGGGGATCATCACTTTGCTTAGCAAGTGCTTCGATTTGTTTTAGCGCATCAGGATCTGTGGCCATACGAAAAGCTTCACCACTTAGGATCGCCATCGCTTTGTTGCGTTTTGGCATACCTTTTTTTGGCGCAATCGTATGTAAATCATAATACATCGTATTCAATGCCATCGCATAGGCAGCTTGCTTTTCTTTGTAATCTTTAAAAAATGCTCTTAATTCATTCATATTGTATTCACCTCTAGTTGTTATTGTATCATACCTTTCGGAATTTTACTTTCCTAATCCATCGATTTATGGTATGATACCTATGAAAAAAGGGAGCTTGCTTGACAGGCTGAGAGGAAGTTGAATGACTTCGACCGTACCTGATTTGGATAATGCCAACGTAGGGAACTGATTGCTGATGAAGGAATTTGCCCATGTTGGTAGATTCCTTTTCTTATATCAGAAGGGAGCAGTTATGGATGATATCACTTGTATCTTTGATTTAGATGGAACTTTACTTGATAGTATGCATGTGTGGGATAATTTTGCTGTTCAATATTTAAAAGGAAAAGGAATTTATACCAATCAGGCATTGGATCAATTGTTTGAAGCTATGCGCATGGAAGAGGCAATCGACTATTTACATACGCATTATTTGCCAACACTTACGAAGGAAACGATTTCTAGAGAGGTTTATGAGCTGTTATGTGATTGTTATAGATCCATGCGCTTAAAACCGGGGGTAAAGGAATGTGTGACATCTTTACACCAAAAGGGGATTCGCATGGGAGTGTTGAGTGCCAATCATGTTGCAGTATGTGAGGCAGCTTTGAAGAAGCATGGATTGTTAGAATTTTTTTCTTTTATTGTGAGTTGTGAACAGCTGCATTTATCGAAAGAAGATCCTACATGTTTTCTTCAAGCTTGCGAGATGATGAAGATGAAAAAAGAACATACTTTGATCATTGAGGATGCATTACATGCCATACAAGGAGCGAAGAAAGCGGGATTTTATGTTGTGGCGGTGAAGGAACGCTCACAGAACAAGGATGAAAAGGAAATCAAACAATGTGCAGATACTTATATCGAGGATATGAGAGAATTGGAGGAAATGATATGCAAAAGGTAGTAACGATCGCAGGAACAGACCCAAGTGGTGGTGCAGGGGCACAGGCAGACTTAAAAACATTTATGGCGCATAAGGTGTATGGTATGAGCATCATTACAGCATTGGTAGCGCAAAATACGTGTGGTGTAAAGGATATCATGAATGTTACACCGGCTTTTTTAGAAGAACAATTCGATTGTGTTTTTGATGATATCTATCCCGATGCAGTGAAGATCGGAATGGTATCCCAACCACAATTGATCGATGTAATCGTCAAAAAATTAAAACAATATCAAGCATCGCATATTGTTGTAGATCCTGTTATGGTATCGACTTCAGGGAATCGTTTGTTGGCAGAAGAAGCATTGAACTTGTTGAAAGATAAGCTATTACCACTAGCAGATATCATTACACCGAATATTCCGGAAGCAGAAGTATTGTGTGGATATTCGATACATAACAAGGCGGATATGGTAAAAGCGGCAGAGGAAATCGCTAAGCATTATGATGGTTATATCTTGATCAAAGGCGGACATTTTGATGATTGTGCGGATGATCTTCTCTATGATCATGGAAATCAGATATGGCTTTCTTGTGAAAAAATCGAAAATCCAAATACGCATGGTACAGGATGTACACTATCCAGTGCGATTGCAAGTAATCTTGCATTGGGTCTTGATATGGTCACAAGTGTGAAACAGGCAAAGGCTTATATCACAGGAGCACTAAAGGATGGACTTGATTTAGGTAAGGGAAGTGGACCGTTAAATCATTGTTGGAATATGAAATAAAAATGTAAGAAATGAGAAAATAATCGCTTCATTTACAGAAAAGTGTTATAATGTAACGCATAAGGAGTGTGAATGATCATGAGAATTGGAATTCCAAAGGAAATCAAAAACAATGAAAATCGTGTATCTTGTACACCAGCAGGTGTATTTACTTTATGCAAAGCAGGTCATGAGGTCTATGTAGAAACAAATGCCGGAATCGGCAGTGGTTTTACAGATAAGGAATATGAGGAAGCAGGTGCAAAGATCGTAGCTGTTGATGAGGTCTTTGCGAAAGCAGACTTGATTGTGAAAGTAAAAGAGTATCTCCCTAGTGAATATCATTATTTACGTGAAGATCAGCTTGTATTTACTTATTTACATATTGCTAATGATGAAGCATTTGCGAATGCTTTGTTGACATCACATACAAGTGCGATTGCTTATGAAACGGTTCGTGATAGAAAAGGTGGATTACCTTTATTGACACCGATGAGTGAGGTTGCGGGTCGTATGGCAGTACAAGTGGGCGCAACGATGCTACAAAAGAACAATGGTGGTCGTGGATTGTTGCTTGGTGGAGTACCAGGTGTATTTCCTGCAGAAGTTGTGATCATCGGTGGTGGAACGGTAGGTTTGAATGCCGCAAAAATAGCTTGTGGTTTGGGCGCAATCGTTACCATTTTTGATATCAGTGCAGATCGTATGGGATATATAGATGATATTTCAGGAGGAACCATTCATACCGCATACAACAACGAATATAATTTGCGTAGAGCATTACGTAGTGCGGATCTTGTGATTGGTGCTGTTCTGGTACCGGGCGCTAAGGCTCCTAAAATCGTCACAGCGGATATGGTTCAAACAATGAAACAAGGAAGTGCGATCGTTGATGTCGCAATTGATCAGGGTGGATGTATCGAAACCAGTGATCATATCACCACACATGATGATCCATATTTTGAACGATATGGTGTCATGCATTATTCTGTTGCGAATATGCCGGGAGCTGTACCACGTACTTCTACTATGGCATTGTCAAATGCTACCTTACCTTATATACTGAAACTAGCGGATAAGGGGCTTGATGCTTTGAAAGAGGACGATGGATTCTTATTGGGATTGAATACTTGTAAGGGTCATATCACTTATCAAGGAGTAAGTGAAGCATTACATTTACCATACCAAGATCCTAAAGCGTTGTTATAGAACATGAAAAAGCAGTTGATGAATGTCAACTGCTTTTTGTCAGCCTTAAGAGAATAATAACTCCATGGATTCTTTACTGTTTGCTTGTACAATTTTATAGAAGTAGTCTTTCTGATTTAAATCTCCTCGTTCAATGTCTTCATCGATGACACCATCTCGTATAAACAAAAGACGTTTTGAGTAGCTGGCAATCATGGCATCATGAGTTACCATGATGATCGTAGCGTGATCGTTTTCATTCAGTCCTTTTAATATATTCAATAGATCATGAGAATTTTTAGAATCCAGATTACCGGTTGGCTCATCTGCGACTATCAGCTTAGGATTGGTAACCAAGGCTCTTGCGACAGCACATCGTTGACATTGACCACCGGAACATTCTACAGGATATTTATCTAATAAATTTGTTAATTCCAACTTTTGTGCAACTTCTTCCACACGTCTTTTGATTTCATCCTTTTCTACTTTTGCTAAAGTAAGAGGGACACCGATGTTTTCTCTTAACGTTAAGGTATCCATAAGGTTAAAGGATTGGAAGATAAAGCCCAGATTTTCATAACGGAATTTTCCTGTTTCCATTTCCATCATTTTATGCACACTGACACCATTGATCTTGACCGTACCTTTGGTTGGCATATCGATGGTAGAAAGATTATTGATCAAGGTAGATTTTCCTGATCCGGATGGTCCCATGATACAAATAAAGTCACCTTCATAGACATCCAGAGAAATGCCATGTAGCACTTCTAATTCATTTTTAGTATGTTGATTATATATTTTCACAAGGTTATTTGCTTCTAGTATTTTATTCATTGTCTTATCTCCTATTCTTCGTATGTGATTGGTTTTGTTAATGCTTCTTTAAATATCAAATTACAATAGACTTTATACATGATGATCCCTGACACACTGATCATTGCGATAAATAACAACAGCATGGATATCATGAAGTTTAAAGATATGACATGAATCATGGTATACATGGTTGAAATCACAAGCAAGAGTGGGATACATATGAAAATGATCAAAAAGAAGAATCCACTGATTTCTTGATGAATGATGCGTTTGATATCGGATTTTAAATATCCGATGGACATCATGTTTTGAAAAATACGTTTTTTATTTAAAGCGTCACTGGATAACTTATAGCCAATACAAATACATATCAATAACAAGGATACGACATAAGATACTAAGACCACCATAAAAGTCGCATCATCGTTTCTGAATTTACATAAATAAAAGAATAAGATAGATACATCTACAAGGATGATCGTCACCAATAAATTACTGTTGATGATACTGTAGCGTAAATTACCTGCGGATATGACTCGACATGGATCAGAATAATGAAATTTATCTTTCAGCCATTTGATGGCATCAGGAAAGACATAGCGAAAAATATTTGCCGGTCCCAATATAATTGCCACAGAGACATAAATCATGAAAATGAAGTTAATTTTTGAAAAATCAAGACTGCATAGGTAATAAAGAATACCACCATAGATAGCCAGATAAAATACTTTAAAGTACATGTTTTTAGGTTTACCTAATGGATCCATGCTTTTCTTAGATTTTAAAAGGGTATCCAAAGAATCCATACGATAGATAAATCCACTATCTACGATGATCAACCAAAAGCCAACCATAAACAAGGTAATCAAACAATAAATCATCGCATCTGTGGAAAAAGCAAAGATCGGTGCGGAAATACCCATACTTTGATAAATCAAATAATTGATGATGGGATGACATGCAAAACCAATCAATGCACCAATCGGTGCTGCTACACATAAGATAATAAAGTTTTGAACGATGAGAAAAATAGATAGGCGAATGACGTTACAGCCACTAATCATCATTACCCCGATATCTTCTACCTTGGACATCAAAAAGAATTTATTTGAAAAGAAAACCGTGATGACACATATGAAGATCATCAATAAAGAAAGGATCATCGTGAAGATGCCATTTCCGATTCCACCATCAAACTGCGCAAAGGCAATGGTATTTGCCATATTTGTCATAGATGATGTACCATAGTAGGGGTTGCCTAAAATAGAAAAAAACAGTGTGATCACTGCAGATGCTGCGATAATTGAGAACGCAAAAAAATAGGCATTTTTTGGTTTGCGCCTTAAATTATCGTAAGCGAACCTTACGAGTTCCATAAAAAAATCTCTCCTCCTGAATTTTTGAAGCTTTAGCCATTATTAGGATAGCACACTTCACAAAAACATACAAGAAAAGAAGAATGCGGTTACATAAAACTGTGATAAAAAAAGAAATCATTGTGGATTGATTTCTTTTTTAAAATATGCGATTTCCATTCTTACAACTCTATTGTTTTCCAAAGGAATCTTTTTATCCATCACTAGCAATTCATCATCTGCTTTGATGCGATAATGACCCCAAATTTGATCGTTTTTGATACGATTGCGACAAAAATTACAAGGACTTGTTTGAGATTGAAGAATATCATAGCATTTTCTACCATGGTACTCTGTATCATCTTTGATATGGAATGCCTTTTTACCTGCTTGATTGATATAAAGCAATTCATGGGTGTCATCATCTATCAAATAGATGATTCCTTCCATATGAGCCATAATGATCTTGATGCATTCATCTGTTTGTAAGATATTACTATAGTCATATACAGCATGTTTCAAGTAAACCGGATCCACATCTTTCAGATAATACTCATAGAATTGATCATGTGGAATGGGTTTCGATACAAAATAGCCTTGTCCCATATCACAACCAATGGTACGTAGATAATCTAATTGTTCTTGCGTTTCTATGCCTTCACAAGTGACTTTGATATGATAGTTATGCGCAATCTGTACAATCAGCTCTATGATATTTTTTCCTTTTTCACTCATATCATTTAAAAAGCTTCTATCAATTTTCAACACATCGATTTCTAAGGTGTTTAAAAGATCCAAAGAGGAATACCCGGTTCCAAAATCATCCATGGAAATCAAAAAGCCATGTGCTCTCAGCTTGATCAGGGTTTGAAATACGGCTTCGGATATTTCATGGAAAGCACTTTCTACGATTTCAATTTCAATACTTTGCGGTTTGATTTGATGTTGATCTAAAATAGCACAGACCTTTTCATAAAAATCACGTTGTAACAGGGTTACTCTGGAAAAGTTCACCGATATGGTAAAGCCGGAGCATGCCAATGCATGTTCCTCAAGGAAAGCACAAGCATGATCTAACATATAAAAATCAAGTTCACTGATCATACCACTGTTTTCAAGTTGTGGAATAAATTCATCCGGTGTTAAAAATTGATCTTCAGAATAGGCCCAGCGAACCAAGGCTTCTGCCGCCAGAATATGTTCATCTCTGATGTTGAATTTAGGCTGTAGATAGAATAAGAAATCCTCATGTTCTATCGCACTATGTACCTTCTTTAGGATCATATTCTCATGATACAATTGAATCAATAGATTTTCATCATACCAAACGATTTGATTATCACCTTGAAATTTTGCGTTTTTATGTGCGAGATTGGCATGATCGATGAGACCTTGAATTTCGGCTTTGGTAAAGGCCTTGGTATCGATATGACAAGCTCCGATACAAAAAGAGATTTCATCGGATATATTTAAAGATGCATGATCTTTGATATAGTGAAGGATGTCATCCTTCAATGATTCTACGATATGTTCTTGTTGTCTTTTTAAGATGAGGAAATTATCCGCATTCACTCTGGCACAAGTTTCTTTTTCTTCCATATGATTTAAGATTGCTTTGGCAGTAAGCTTTAATAGCTCATCACCGAACGCATATCCATAAGCACTGTTTAACATCTTGAAATGATCGATATCAAGGTACATCAGAATATAATCATTTCCATGTCCCATAGAAAGTTGTAACATGGCTTCTTCCATAAAGGCTTCAAAGTTATGGATGCCCGTTAGATCATCGTAGTTTTTCAGTGAATTGATTTCCGTACGTTTACGATAATACCAAAAAGAAAAGAAGCCAATGGACATCACCAGATAAGTGGCAATGCATTTCATCATAAAGGTTAGCTTTCTAGTAGAGTCGGATTCTGCTGTTTTTACAAGTGTATCAGCCATTTGATAATATTGTTCACTTGTTTCTAACAATGCTTTTTTATCTCCACCGTTTCTTACCTGTGCAATCTGTATTTTCATGTTATTCCAAACCTTTTCCATATCAGAAAGCTGTTGTTGATAAGAATCGCTATGAGAGCTACTTAATCCGAATTTACCTTCTCCGGTTGTTAAATCATAAATGATATCATCTAAATATTGAATGATATCATCACTGGGTATATCCTGTAATTCTTTTTTGATGAGTCGTTGGGTTCCTCCACGTACGATGCCGCTATAATTAATGATTTGTGCATCACCGAGATTTTGATAGATAGAGAAGCCGGATATCAGAAGTGCAATGACCCATATCACAGTGTATAAAATGACACCAGTCCTAATTTTCATAATTCCTCTCCTTAAGCAGGATCAATATATCTATGCTATGAATAAATTACTATCATAATCATATCACATATTATAATGTTTGAGCGTATTTAAATAACGAAAAATAAAGGATTTTTCTTACTTTTGTCACATTTAAAAAGCTAGATGGCTGAAATTGTAATATGTGTTATAAAGACGCTTGTGAGGGCGTGAAAATTCACGTTTTATGTGATAAATCCTTAGTGAAAGTACGTACTCTCTAAGCGTAGAGAAACTATTGTAATCGCTTTCTGTACAAGGTAAGATAACAGTGCAAGAGATATCACAAGGAGGGAAAAGGATATGATGCAAAAGATTCAACGCTTTGGTGGAGCGATGTTTACACCGGTCTTATTATTCGCATTTGCCGGTATCATGATCGGTGTCTCGACATTGTTCACTACAGAAGCAATTATGGGAAACCTAGCAGATCCCAATGGTCTTTGGTACCAATGTTGGAACGTTCTGTTACAGGGAGGATGGACCGTATTCAATCAGTTACCATTGATCTTCGTTGTCGGCTTACCGATTGGATTGGCAAAGAAACAACAAGCAAGATGTTGTATGGAAGCACTGGTACTGTATTTGACATTCCAGTATTTCATGAATACGATCTTAGCCCAATGGGGTCTAACTTTTGGAGTTGACTTCGCAGCAGAGGTTGGAGGTAGCAGTGGCTTGACCATGGTAGCCAATATCAAAACATTGGACATGGGAATGATCGGTGCATTGATCATCTCAGGTATCGTGATCATGTTACACAATCGTTACTTTGACAAGGAGCTTCCTGAATGGATGGGAACCTTCTCAGGATCAAGTTTTGTCGTCATCATAGGCTTCTTTACATTGATTCCGGTAGCCATATTAAGTGCTTGGTTATGGCCAATGGTACAAGAAGGAATGAGAAGCTTTCAAGGGTTTATCGCCGATGCAGGAGCATTGGGAGTATGGATCTTCATCTTTATGGAACGTATTTTAATTCCATTTGGTCTTCACCATTTATTGTACTTCCCATTCTTCTACGATTCCGCAATCGTAAATGGTGGTGTGTATTCCACATGGGCAAACGCACTTCCACAACTTGCCGCAAGCAGTGATTCATTAAAGGATCTTGCACCTTATGCATGGCCGACATTGACCGGTATCTCTAAAGTATTCGGATGTCCGGGAATCGCACTTGCTTTCTATACGACTGCAAAGAAAAGCAAGAAAAAACAAATCGCAGGTTTACTGATTCCGATCACATTAACTGCCATCGTCTGTGGCGTAACAGAACCGATTGAATTTACGTTCTTATTCATTGCGCCGGTATTGTTCGTCGTACACGCAATGTTAGCCGCAACCCTTGCGACCGTTGCTTATTTACTAGGTGTTGTCGGGGTATTATCCGGTGGTCTGATCGAAATGAGCGCTTTGAATTTTATTCCATTGATGGCAAATCATTGGCAAACGTATCTAACCCTACTTGTGGTAGGATTGATCTTCACCGGTATTTATTTTGTCATCTTCCGCTTCTTGATCTTAAAATTTGATTTTAAAACACCGGGAAGAGAAGAAGATGATCAGGAAATCACGTTCCATAACAAACAAGACTTTAAAGAAAAACAGGCAATGAGCAAAGATAGCCTTGCACAACGTATCCTAGATGCTCTTGGAGGCAAAGATAACATTCAAGATGTAACCAATTGTGCAACTCGTTTACGTGTCAATGTTTTAGATGCATCCATCGTTAAGGATGATGCCTATTTCAAAAAAATAGGAACCCATGGCATCAAAGCTACCAAGACCAATATACAGGTCATCGTAGGTTTGTCTGTCGCAAAAGTAAGAGAAGAATTTGAGGCATTATTATAAGAAAAGGCAGGGATAACCATGACAAAGCACACATACAACCAAAAGAAAGAACGCCGTTTACAAAGAATGTTTTTGATCACTAAGGGATTTCTTCTATGTACCCCTATCATTTGTTACTTTTATATCACGATGACAGGGTGGATGCAACAAACATCTTTCCAAGAAGTATTGTCACAACATCCAAGCATGAGCGTACTCTTTCTTATCTCTATGTTAAATCCTTATATTGCTTATCTGCTTCATTTGATGCAGAAAAAACTTCAGGAAGGAAAGGAAAGCTTTGTATGTATCAACATGGTATTATTGTTGATTGCACAATTGCTTACCATGAATGTGTTCTACTTTGTAATGTTGCTCTATGTCTTTTATAAAGCATGCGACTATTATCAGATTCATATAGGAGATAGTTTAAAGAAACTGACGTTTACGACATCTTTTGTACAAGGTGGTGGTAGCATGCTTATCGTAATGCTCAGTTCCATATGTTTATTCGCAACCATTCAATTAATGTAAAAACAGGAGGAAAAGGAAATGGAAAAGAAATATTCAATTACGATCGCAGGTGGAGGAAGTACCTTCACACCAGGTATCTGCTTATTATTATTAGATCACATGGATCGTTTCCCTATAAGAAAGATTATGTTCTATGACAACAATTCACAACGTCAAGAAGTTGTAGCGAAAGCTTGTGAAATCTACATGCGTGAGAATGCCCCAGAAGTAGAGTTTGGCTATACGTGTGATCCTAAAACAGCATTTACGGATGTTGACTTCGTTATGTGTCATATTCGTGTAGGTTTGTATGCAATGCGTGAGAAAGATGAAAAGATTCCAATGAAATATGGTGTTGTCGGACAGGAAACTTGTGGTCCTGGTGGCATTGCTTATGGTATGCGTTCTATTGGTGGTGTGATTGAAATCTTAGATTACATGGAAACTTATTCACCTAATGCATGGATGTTGAATTACTCTAATCCGGCAGCAATCGTTGCGGAAGCGACAAGAAGACTTCGTCCGAATTCAAAAATCTTAAACATCTGTGATATGCCAATTGATCTAGAAGAAAAAATGGCACATATGGTAGGACTTTCTTCTCGTAAAGAAATGTCTGTAGGTTATTATGGTTTGAATCACTTTGGATGGTGGCACAAAATCGAAGATAAAGATGGTAATGATCTTATGCCTGAAATCAGAAAACATATGGCAGCAAATGGCTTTGCGGATGCATTATCTTCTACCAACCAACATGTAGAACCTAGTTGGGTAGAAACCTTCGCCAAAGCAAAAGATGTTTATGCACTAGATCCTGAAACGATTCCCAATACCTATTTGAAATACTATTTATATCCTGATTATGTCGTAGAACATACCGATCCTAATCATACTCGTGCCAATGAGGTCATGGAACATCGTGAAAAGAATATCTTTAGCGCATGTCGTATGATCATTGAAAAAGGAACCAGTAAGGATTGTGGCTTTGAGCCGGATGCACATGCGGAATATATCGTAGATTTGGCTTGTGCGATTGCGAAAAATACCAAAGAAAAGATGTTACTGATCGTACCGAATGAAGGTGCAATCGAAAACTTCGATCGTAGTGCCATGGTAGAAATTCCATGTATCGTAGGTAAAAACGGTTATGAACGTATCGTCCAAGGTGCCATTCCTCAATTCCAGAAAGGTTTGATGGAAGAACAGGTTTCTGTGGAAAAACTAGTGGTTTCCGCATGGATAGAAGGAAGTTATCAGAAATTATGGCAGGCATTGACCTTATCTAAGATCGTACCAAGTGCAAGAATCGCAAAATTGATCTTAGATGATCTAATTGAAGCAAACAAAGGCTATTGGCCAGAATTGAAATAATATGTCACTCTTCAAAAAAAAGATAAAAAAGCTATATGCAATCGCAGATGGAACCAATGTTCCTATGGAAGAAGTTCCCGATGAGGTGTTTTCCACCAATATGATGGGGGAAGGTGTCGCATTGATTCCCGATACAGGAAATATTTACGCACCGTGTGATGGTGAAATATCAATGCTGATGGAGCATTCCCTTCATGCATTTGGCATCATCAATGAAGATGGAATGGAGCTTTTGATTCATATCGGCTTGAATAGTGTTGAATTGATGGGAGAAGGATTTCAAGCACATACCGCCAAGGGAAAACATGTGCATAAAGGAGAGCTTTTGATATCCTTTGATAAGGAATTACTGAAGGAAAAAGGAATCAATGATATTACGATGATGGTACTTGTAGAGCCAAAAGGTCATAAAATCGTGGATATCTGTCCAGATATTCATGTTCAAAAAGGGGAAACTTGTTGGTTAAGTTATCAATGAAAAAAGGCGATGCATAGAGATTGCATCGTCTTTATCTTTTCATAGAAAGCATGGTATAATAAGCGAAAAGGAAGGGGAGATTGTATGCGTATTGAGGATCTGATCAATGAGCATTACGATAAACTAAATGAAAACGATCAAATCATATGGAATTACATTGATCATCATCGTAAGCTGTGTGAACAAATTTCAATCGATGATCTTGCGAACCGTTGTCATGTATCACGTTCCACTGTGTTGCGTTTTGCGAAACGTTTGGGATTAAAAGGATATGCGGAATTGAAGGTACATTTACGTATTGATAATGCAGGGGATATAGAACCACAAAGTGGTTTGGAACATGTATACGGTATTTATAAAAACTATATGGATGAAATCAAACAAAGAGATCTGACATCTGTCATCGAATTGATTGCACATGCGGAAAATGCTTATGTTTATAGTACCGGTAGCATTCAAAATAATGTAGCTATGGAAATCAAGCGCTCTTTTCTATTTCTTGGTAAGCTGTTTTTCAACATCACATCAGCAAATGAATCCTATATCTATTCTGATATCATCAATCAACATGATGTCATTATCATGATTTCTTTTTCCGGAGAAAATACGCAACTCATAGAATTTGCGAAAAAACTGAAAGCCAAAGGAGTACCTATCATATCCATTACCGCAACTAGACATAACACCTTGTCCCATATGGCAAAAGAGGCACTCTATGTTGAGGTGCCGGATTTAGAAAATCCTCTGGGACCTCGTTATGAAGGACTTGTCAATTATTTTATCTTGGTAGATTTTATCATTGTAAAGTATATGGACTATCACGAAAGGAAAACGATCTCATGAGCTTGGAAGAAATGATCGACAGCCATTATGAAGAGCTGAACGAAAATGATTTATATATTTGGCAATATATCTATCATCATAAGATGGAATGCCAGAAAATGTCCATTCAAGATTTGGCACATGCGTGCAATGTTTCGCATACAAGCATCATACGATTTGCGAAAAAATTAGGAATGGATGGTTATAGTGAATTAAAGGTCGCAATCAAATGGAGCTTACATCGTCCCTCTACTTTTGATCATCATATCTTGACCCAATGCGCCAGTGAAATGAGAGAAACCATCGATCAAATGGTATATGGTGATTTTGAATCGATCTTAGCTTCCATTGATCAAGCCAAAAGAGTGTTTTTATATCCAACAGGAGAGGTACAATATCATGTAGCACAAGAAATGAAACGAGAATTTGCATATCGAGGAAGGATCATGCATCTGATCGAAGGAGATACCGAATTGGATGCGGTGTTAAATCGAGCGGATAAAAACGATGTATTTATGATCATTTCATTATCCGGAGATAATGAAACGGCAGTCACATTAGCGAAGGTACTAGAAAAAATGCATATCAGATCGATTGGAATAGCGAGAGATAACGGAAACCTTTTATCAAAATACTGTGATGCATTTATCGGTATTAAGACCAGTTATTTTGATACCGGGTTTTATGATAAACGCTTTACTTGTACCGCACAGTATTTTTTAGTGGTAGAATTATTATTTTTAGCTTATCTGGAATATAGCGCAATGAAGGATTCTTGACATCCTTTCCTTTTCCTAAATGGTTTGATATAATGAAAGCGCAAGTTTAAAACAAACGAATAGGAGATATGGATATGTTTAAAATGAAAAAGAAAGTCACATTGGAAGATGTTTTAAATCGTCATTATCATAACTTGGCTTTTTTATTGACATTGGCTGCTCCTGAAGAAGGATATGATGAAATTCATATGCAAGTACAATGTAATGGAAATGATAAGGTGATCATTCACTATATCATAAAAGGGAAACAAAAAACATTAGATTCCAATGATAGGATGTATCAAACAACAAAGGAAGCAACAGAAACGTTATTGAAATTAAAACATGAAGTAAATAGCATCAATGAAACCTTAGTACACTTTGCACAGACACCTTTCCAACAAATGGAATATACCTTAGCTGAGGATGGAACCTTTGAGGTAGCAATGAAATATGAAGAAAGCCATGATTGATTTCATGGCTTTTTTAAGGATCAATAAGTGATAGATTCATTATTTTGCGGATATAACCAATTTAAGATATCAGATATCAGTGCATCTTTTCCTTGGGCTTTTTTATAATATTGGGCAAGTTCCGGATTATCTGTGACGATACCATCGATATCCATCGACAATAAACGCTTTAATTCACTATCCTTATTTACGGTCCAAACAAAGACTTTCTTATTGTTTTCATGTAAAGATGTCAACATATGATTGTTCACAAAGGTTGCTTCAATACTATACATGTCCACATAAGAGAGATCATAGTAATTGCCATAGGCAACCGGTGCAATGAATACTGTCTGAAAGGATGGATCCAAGGCTTTGACTTGTTGTAGGATTTCTAAATCCATAGAGGCAATGACACATTGTTTTTGGAATTGATATTTCTGTAATAATGATAAGGTGTCTTCCACTAAATTCTGTTCATGACCGTTTTTCTTTAGTTCGATCATCAGTTTAATTTTACCATTTGCTGTTTTTACCATATCCTCTAAGGTCGGAATGCGTGCATCCTTAAAATCATAAGAGAAATAACTACCTGCATCATAAGTATTGACTTCACTACTATCCACATCCCATATATTTTTATCCACTCCGGTAGTACGTTTGAAATTGACATCATGCATGACATACAATTGTTTATCTTTTGATTGCTGTACATCGATTTCCGCATAATCTGCCTTCATTTGAATGGAATATTTTAATGCATCCAGCGTGTTTTCCGGTGTGAACGTAGTTCCCGCACGATGTGCAGTAATGGCAATATCTTTTTCAAGTATTTTTTGTTTTTCAAAGATATTTCCCTGATAATCAAAATAGAAACCAATGATAAGTACGGTTAATAATAACTCTCCACCACCGAGAAGGAGTCGTTTCCATCTGTTTTTTCTCGGATAGGGAATGAACTGTTGTGCATCATCATGGATAGATAAAAAGTTATATAGGATCACAAGGAAACCTAAAGTAAACAAAACAATAGGATATAGAAAGTCTGTATATTGTTTTAATTGCATATATTGTAGAAGAAAAGCAGCCATATTCGCCTGTGTATTTTCTTTATTGGCAAAAAGGATTAAAATCAAAAGTGCTACGATAAAGATAAGGATCAATAGGAATAGGATACCGGCTAACATCACCAAATCCATTAGGATCAATTTGATCTTACGTTTTTTCAATAGTTTTCTTGTTTTTCTCCATGCATTGGGAAAACTTTGTTCCTGAAGCAAAAAGATAGCAAGTACATGAAACATATAAAAGGCCAGAAAGTTCACAAGCAGTAGGCCAATCAAATAAGCTCCATAATATGCGGTTCCCATTTCCTTTAGAAAATCAATAAAATATTCCGGTATTTGAAAGTCCGATAAGGAAGATGGTTTTAACATCAAAACAGTAAATGGCAATAAAAAGATAATGATACCAAATACAGACCAGTTTTTCGGATGTAAGATGCGAAGGGCATGATGTAGCGATTTTCCCATAAGCTGATGTAATGTAAATCTTTGTTTTTTCCATGCCTTTTCTAAATATAATACAAGAAAGATCATTTCATAAAACACATACAATCCAACCGTGAGCATCATAAAGAATAAGATGGCAATAGAGAAAGGACGTTGTAGCCATGAAGATACCACTTGCATATTCAAATATTCCAGATGACTCATGTCTAAGCTTTTTTTCAATAGAAAGTTAAAAAAGGGAAGTAATACAATACCACCAAATAATTTATAAATGATTTCAAATGCAAGCAATCGTTTCCAATCCCAATAACAGGTTTGAATCAATTGTTTCAATTTTTGAATGTATTTTTTCATAGGATGCTCCTTTTCTTGAGAGACTATATGGATGAACAAGTGATATGTTAGTTTATGTCATATCCTTTCTCTTATACTGATTCGGCTTGTTCAAGGTCCTCGTATACGCAATTCATTATATACGTTATTCATAAGCTAGGCAACTAATAGGATTCAACCGATAAGTAGCATTAACTTTAAGTTAACGTTAATATGATAAAATGAAGCGGAAAAAGAAAGGATGGTTTACAATGAAATTTAAAATAGGTTTGATCGTTTGTTGTGTTCTTGGATTATTGGTAGGTTGTACAAATCAATCATCACAAAATCCTTCCGATAACAATCATTCACAACATCCATCTGGAGAACATAAAGGCAACAGCCAAGAGTTAGGACCTGGTGCAGATATAGAACAAACAATGCCTGATGTTGTGCAATAATAGGAGGAGAATCGTTATGTATGTTATAAAAAATGCATTTAAAAATATTGGAAGAAATAAAGGAAGAAATCTCATCATGGGAGCAATTCTCCTTGTCATGATATATACCATTGCTATATCCATTATCATTCATACCTCGGCAAAATCAACCATTGATTATTATAAAGAGCAGTTTGGTGCGGAAGTTGTATTAGCGAGAAATAATGAAAACATGCCAAAGGACGCAAATGATTTTAAGTCTCCAACATTGCATGAGATGGAAACATATGCAAAATCAGATCTCTTGCAGTCTTCTAATCTGTCTGCACGAATTGCGGCAAATCTAGTTGGTATCAATACATTGGATAGTGATATAAATAACTCAGGAAAAGGTACACAATCAGATGGTATGGGAGGAAGCTCTAACAATGCAGATAGTTATACTGTGAATAGTTTCATAGTTACAAGCAATCAACCCGAAATTAATGAAGAGTTCGCAAAAGGTCTGCGTAATATTGTGGAAGGAAGGATATACAAAGAGAAAAATGAAGTAATCATTTCACAAAAACTAGCTCAACATGCTAATTTAAAAGTCGGCGATACGATGAAGATTAAAGTAACTTCTCCATATGATGCTTCTGATTCAAAAGAAATTCAGGCAAAAATCAGTGGTATCTATGAAGACCATGCACCTGAAGATGATTTTTATGAATTTAAGTCAGCACTTACCAATCGTGGCAATGAAGTCTTTATGAGCATAGAAACAGCAAAAGCAGGACAGCTTTTTGATTCGGATATGGCAGTGATTTCCGCCTCTTTCAAGTTGAAGGATCCATCTGATCTAACAAAACTTCAAGCGGAATTTCGTAAAAAAGGGCTACCTGAATATTTTGAACTGATCGCAGATACGGCAACCTATCAAAAGATGGTAGGACCATTAGAAGGTTTAGGAAACATAACGAAAACCTTTACGATTGCATTGCTTGTCTTTGGCTCTATCGTATTGATCATTCTATCTAATATCGCAATTAGGGAAAGGAAATATGAAATCGGCGTATTAAGAGCAATCGGTATGAAAAAAAGCAGAGTATCCCTAGGTTTGTTAAGTGAGATGCTGATCATCACAGGAATTGCTTTGGGCATTGGATTATGTGCAGCAAGTATCAGCAGTAAACCGATTGCCAATGCTGTATTGTCCTCACAAGTGGAAGACACCAAAGAAAGCAGTAAATATACCATAGGTTCAAAATATGTGACAGGATCTACGATCGTAACCGTACCGATTGATGATATCAATACCGAATTAAATAGTAATGCAATTGCACAAATTACTTTCTTTTCGATGATTTTGGCGTTAGTATCCAGTGCAACAGGTGTCATGTATATAACAAAATTTGAACCAGTAAAGATATTGTCAGAAAGGAACTAGGTTATGAGTATTTTAAAATTAGAAAATGTCAGTTATATTTATGAAGGAAGTACAAAAAAAGTATTGAAAGATATCAGTATTGCTTTTGAATGTGGTATCTTATATGGCATTATCGGAAAATCCGGTGCAGGAAAGAGTACTTTATTATCTTTGATATCCGGATTAGATAAGTGTAACGAAGGCGCTATCATATATAATGAACAAAATATGAATGAAATCGATCGTGATGAATATCGTGCAAAAGGAATCGGAGTTATATTTCAAGGATATAACCTACTAACCAATGCAACGGTTTTGGATAACATTCTTTTATCCATTGATATCAGTGGAAAAAACATACCTAATAAAAAGGAATATGCGTTGGCATTACTTGAAAAAGTGGGTATCGATCAAGAAAAAGCAATGCGAAAGGTATTGAAACTATCGGGTGGAGAACAACAACGTGTTGGAATAGCGAGAGCCTTATCTCATGATCCTAAAGTGATCATTGCAGATGAACCGACAGGAAATTTGGATTCTGATACTGAAACAAATATCATGAGCATATTAGAAAAGTTAGCACACGAAGAAGATAAGTGTGTCATTATTGTCACTCATTCTAAAAAAGCAGCGAGCTATGTTGATGAATTGTATGCATTATCGGCAGGAACGTTGACCTTTGTAAGATAAAAGAAAAGGAGCAGCTATGTACGTTATTCGCAATGCATTAAAAAATTTAGTAAGAAATAAAAGTAGAAATATGCTTCTTGGAATCATCATCTTTTCTATGATCTTTACAACAGCGGCGTCTATGATCATCAATAAAACTTCTGAACAAGCCATACACTACTATAAAACAAAATTTGGTGCCGAAGTGACAATGACAAATATGTCAAGCAACAAAGATAAGCAAACTCCTTTGAGCGCAGAAAAACTGCTTACCTTTTCTGAATCCGAGTATATCCAATCGAAAATATACACAGCCCAAATTGCGACAATTCCAAAAGGATTGAAAGTATTGAATGATAAAAGTGATTTCACAAATGGCAATCTCATCGCAAAAGCATATGTCAAGGGTAGCAGTGATTCATCTATCAACGAGGCATTTTCAAAAGGACTGAAAAAAATCATCGAAGGATCCATGTATCAAAAGAAAAATGAGTGTATCATCAGCAAAGAATTCGCAGATCTTAATGGGTTAAAATTGCATGATGCAATCACTGTGATTAGTAATATCAAAGAAAAGCCAATGCCCCTTGAACTTAAGATTACAGGAATATATGAAGATAAATCACTGAATCGAGAAACTGAAGTTTCCAGTCCCTTATTTCAACCATTGAATGATGTTTATACAAGCTTTGATACCGTAGCAGACTCTAAAATATTTCAAACATATGGCACTTTGGATGTGAAAATGGCATTGAAAGATCCGAAGATGCTAGAAGCATTCAAAAAAGAATTAAAAGAAAAGGGATTGCCTGAATATTATAGTGTAACAGTAGATGAGGATACTTATAAGGCTATGGTAACGCCAATTGAAAAGATCGCAGGCATTTCAAATAAGGTTATGATCGGTGTCTTTGGATGTGGAGGAATGATCTTACTTTTATTATCCTTAATGACGATTCGTGAACGGAAATATGAAATCGGCGTATTACGTGCGATGGGGATGAAAAAAGGTAAGGTGGCATTTGGTTTATTAACTGAAAGCATTGCCATTGTTTGTATTTGTTTGATCATGGGATTGGGGATTGCGAAAGCTTCGCAACCTACAATTTCAAAAGCTGTGATATCGACTCAAATAACAAACAAAATAGAACAAAAAAAGATAGTAGAAAATGTACGATTTGATGCAAATGAAATCTTTATGATAACATTAGCATCGCTTGGATTAGTTTTGATTTCAAGTATCAGTGGTGTCTTATATGCAACACGTTATGAACCATCTAAAATATTATCTCAACGAAACTAGCATTGTAATCCGGATAAAATGTGGTAATCTATAAATAAAAGAAGGCAGCACAAGTTTGCTGCTTTCTGTGAACCTAAAGGGGTGATAAATATCATGAAAATACTATTGATAGAAGACAATAAAGATTTAGCAACGTCTTTAAAAAAGGGTCTTGAAGAACGAGGCTATCAGGTAGATATAACCTATGATGGAAATGATGGTGAAGAAAAGGCATTTGTGAATGCTTATGATTGCATCTTACTGGATTTGAATCTTCCCAAAAAAGACGGCTTAGATATCTTATCTTTCTTACGTAGCCACAGTGTCGAAACTCCTGTTTTGATCATCAGCGCTAGAGATCGTGTGGAAGAAAAAGTAAAGGGACTCAATCTCGGTGCTGATGATTATCTGACAAAACCATTTCAAATGAGTGAATTACACGCAAGGATACAAACCTTGATTCGCCGTTTTCATGGTCGTAGCCAACCCATGATTCAAATAGATGACTTAATGATCGATCCAATGAATCGATCGGTTTCTATCAATGAAAAGGTTGTCCCTTTATCTGTGAAAGAATATGATATATTAGAATACATTGCACAAAAATATCCTAGAACTGTGAGTGCAGAAGAAATTGTTGAGCATATCTATGATGATGAATTAGATCCTCGATCTTCAGTTTTAAGAGTACATATGATCAAGTTAAGAAAGAAGCTTAGGGAAGCTACAGAGCGTGATATTTTAATGACAAGAAGAGGAATTGGATATTATATCTCATGCAAAGAAAAAGAATAAAACAAACAATCGCAATCATCCTCTATGCAACTTCCTTATTTACTCTTTTTATGTTAGGTAGTATATATTATCAAAAACAATCCATTCGGGTCATGAAAGATCAGTTTGATTTGCAAGAGAGCGTCAATGATACAAGACTTGATTGGACAAGTGATGATAAAACAAATGCAATACGATTCGATCATATCTATCAAGGCTATCAATCAAATTTTTCTTATTTTCAAACTTCTTTTTATGTCATGTTATTAATACAAGGATTATTGGCTACGTGCATTCTATGGTTTTATTTACATTCTTTACAGAAGAAAGAGTTAAAAGAGATTATGATGGACTTAGATTCTATAGATGAGGAATTCACTATATCGGATCATGATTTGAATGAGGTATATCAGCGACTACAGAAACGATTTGAAGATCATATCAATGACTATAAGCGACTAAACGCCTTTTTATCACATGAACAAAAAAATGCACTTGCAACGTTAAGAACACGATTAGAGGTAGATCATCAAACGCAATATTTATCACAGTTAGATCATGTTACAAATTGTATCAACGATGTTTTGACTTTAGGAGAACATTATGATGAAGAAACCAATATCATAGATGTCGCATTGATTTGTGCAGAAGTATATGATTATTATAAAGAAAGTTATGAGAAGCTTAATTTTTATTTGGCTGAAGAGGATCAAACTGAGATTTTAGGAAAAGAACGATGGATTCAAAGAGCCATTAGTAATCTAATCGATAATGCAATTAAATATGGAAAGGGAAACTCTATTGAAATTAGTGTAAGAAATAAAAGAAATAGCGTCATTATCTTAGTAGAGGATCATGGAATCGGGATACCAGATTCAGAAAAGGAACAAATCTTTGATATGAATTATCGTATCAAGGAACTAAAATCCGATGGATATGGTATTGGACTGAGCTTGGTTCATCATGTCTGTGATTTATGCCATGGATATGCTTATGTAGAAAGTGAGGTCGGAAAAGGAACTAGATTTTATTTAAGTTTTCCGGCATATATCCGCAAGAATTCTTAAATCCGATACATGATGATTTAGTCTTTCAATTGAATGAAAAAAAACAAAAATTTCCAATTTCTCAAAATATTTAAATAAAATTTAGGATTTTCACCTCTGTTTTACGTATGTAGATAAGTAAGGGCCATTTCTATATAGTGAGCCTAGAAAGATACGAGGTGAAACCATTGGAAAAAATTGTAGAATCAAAGAAACAAAAAGTAAGTTTTCAAAATGATGTATTATTTAAGCATTTTTTCATCGGCATGGATGAGGATTCTATCTTTTTGCGACATACGGTGATTAGTTTAACAACAAAAATCCTTCCGAAAAGAACCGAAGTATGTAATCCGGAAATGATACCTAAACAAGAAGGCAACAAACGTATCATCATGGATATTCATTTAAGAGATGAAGAAATGAGAGAGTATAATATTGAG
>NZ_JBEQZJ010000008.1:0-97519 GCF_045223415.1 Hoskinsella mucinilytica
TCGATGACGAAGTATTCGTTTGTATTGTGAATATGTTAAGGAGAAATAAGCTCCATAAAGTAATAAGAAGAAGGTTGCGGTTAATAAGGAAGCATCTAAGATATCTCCTTTTCCTAAGAAGGATACCAAGGCATTGACCATTTGTATGCCTACGATACTATGAATGGTCGCAAGTATCAACGGAAGTAGAAAATATAATCCGATCTGTAATAGTATCGCTTTGTTTTGCATACTTTCCTCTGTACCTATTTTAGTAAGGATAGCATAGCGTTGCTTATTATCCTCCGCTTGAGATAACAGCTGTAGTGATAAAATGGCTGCACTGGCTATGAGAAACACGATACCAAGATATATTCCGACATAAGTAAAGGATACCGAAAGTCCTGCGGAATTGACACGAATAGAATCAGCGTCATACCAATAGAAATAGATATCAGAATACTTGGAAGCATTCATTTCCACTGTATGTTCTTCATATATGAATTGCGTAAACTCTTCATAATATTGGATCGAATCTATCGTATCTTTTAAATTGATATTATAAACGCATTCTTTTTTTGCTAGTTGCTTTGGAATTTGTTGATCAGGCAGGACAAGATAGATCGTATTGGTATCTGTCAATGCGGTAGTATACATATAATAAGTATCATATTCTTGATTGATGATTCGAAAAGATTGCTGTTCTAATTGAACGGTTGGTGATGTAGAAAGAAATGCTTCGAAATACTTTCGATAATACTCTGAATCATAATAGAGAAAGCCTTCCTGTGATTTTAATGATAATGCTTTTCGATTGGTATCTTTCATGACTTGATTATAGGCAGATAAAGGAATGATGTTAACTTTCATCGTTTGATCAGGCATCCAAGAGCGTAATAAGCTAATTTCATCTTGACTCAAGGTTTTCGTATCTAATGAATCGAGCTTTATGAGGCCATCATAGATGTCAAAGGTATAGGCTTCCTTTACGATGCTAGGATCGATAAGGGAAGGATCAATATAGCTTTTCATATCGATAGGTTGATTTGAATGTTCTGTTTGATATATGGCGAGAAAGGAAAAATCATAAGGAGTACTGGCTTTCAATGTTTGATTGATGGTATTTTTTAGATTCAAGCCGGTAGATAAAGCTCCGATGCTTAATAATAACATAATACATAAAATGCTCATAGAAATAAAGCTGGTATTTACGGTACTGCTTAGTTGACGTAAGACGAAACAATTCAAGTTTTTAAAATATAGGTGCTTATTTGATCGAATCAAACTTAATAAAAAGCCAGATAGAGAAAGAAAGAATAATATGGTACCGCTACTGCCTAAGACAATGATCAAATCAAGGCGATCAAATGCTTTGATAGGATCCCTTAAGGCAAACGTATAAGTTGTAGCGAGAAACAGTAAGGAAAGGATAAACAAAAGTGTAGATAACCACAGTTTTTTCACTTTTCCTTTTTCTATAGGATCCGTTTTGATAAAATGAATGATATCATTTTTTCGAATCACAAAGGTTTGGCAAAGGATGACGATAATGAAGATAAAAGAGAAGGAACACAAGGTAACGATAAAGGCAAGCGGAGAAAAAACAAAGTGATAATTTAAGGTTGCTTCAAAAAGATTGGCAGTGATTGCGGTAAGTATTTGTGATAGAAAAAGCCCTAATAGGATACCTGTGAGAAAAGAAATGATACCAATCAACATAGTTTCATAAATAAGAATATGCGATATGTTTCGACGAGGCATACCAAGCAACATATAAATACCAAACTCTTTTCTTCTACGTTTCATTAAAAAGTTATTGGCATAAAGAATGAGAAAGCCTAATATGATTGCGACAAAGATGCTGATAAACATCATCGTACCACTTAGTTGTGTAATGAGATCATATTGGGAATCATGAATGGAAATCACTGCTTTTTGTTCTTGAAAAGAATTAAAGGTATAAAACAAACAGACAGAGAAACTCAGTGTCATAAAATATACAAGAAAATCTTGATAGCTTTTTTTAACGTTTTTCAATGCCAATTTTAAATACATCATGGTCCCTCCCAACTTGTATCCTTGCACAAAACAGGAGCATTACCTCCTGTTAAGATTTTAATATTCTTTTATATCCCAGATATGTGATCATGAAATAAGATCCGTAAATAAGGATAATGATTCCTCCGGTAAATAAGGATGATAACAAGATATCTCCTTTACCGAACATGATCAATACATTATTTACAACCTGAATTCCAATGATGCTGTGCACAATGGTAAGTGCCAAAGGAAGTAGGAAATAAATCGCAATTTCAGTGAAGATGGTTCGATTGATCATTTTCTTATCCGCACCGATTTTGTTTAAGATCTGATAACGAGCTTTGCTATCATTTGCACTGGATAATTGCTGTAATGCTAAGACAACAGCACTTGCAATCATAAATACGATTCCAAGATAGATGCCGATATAAGTAAATACAACAGACATCCCTTTGCTAGCTTCCATTGCACTATCTTTATCCTCTACATAGTATTGTTGTAGGAATTGATGGATATCTTCCGGCACATCGTATGTCGTATTCATTTGATCGATAAAATATTCAGAGAATGCTTGAGGCATAATGTTATCATTTAAATCAGCATTCCAATAGGTAGTATACACCAATGCATTATCCGGAATTACATTATCCGCTACCACTAAGATAAGATATTCGCCAAACCCATTATCAATGGTAGTATGAAGGGAAATACGTTCATAGTCATCATTTATGATCTTAAGCTTATGTTGAAAGATGTTGAGTTCAGGGTGAGCTGCTAAAATTTCCATAACACCATCCTCAACCATTTCATAATTAGAATAAAGATAGGCTTGAGAATCTGTAAGTGACAACGCATCCATTCCTCTTGCAATACGTGCTTTATTAAAGTCACTTAGGGAAATGATGTTCACAAAATCATACTGATAAGATAAAAACTCTTTGATATCTTTTTTGGTAATCATGTTTAAGATGGTTTCATCATTACAACGCAATTGATCAGCATATACGCTTGCTACATTGGATGACTTAATATAAGAAGGATCTAAGGATATATCATCAATTGCTTTTTGTAGATCTACTGGAGCATGTTCTACTGTAACTAATTGTTTCGTATCATAATCCAGCATACGGTTATGGTTTGTATAAGAGAAGTCATACGGTGTAGAATAGCGAACCGTCTTGTTCATGGTCGCACTCATATTTAAACCTGTAGATAACGCACCGATACTAAGCAATAACATGATACAAACAATACTCATAGATAGAAAATTGGTATTGATGCTGGCATTGATCTGACGAGTTATGAAACAATGCAGATTACGGAAGTAAATGCGTTTGTTTGATTTGATGATCGTCAATAAAAAGCCTGCCAAAGATAAGAAAAACAATACGGTACCAATACTACCTGCTAAGATGATATAACCGATCAAATCACCGGCCAATAGACCTTTTTCGATGCCTTCATAATAAGCCCATCCAAGACAGATTAAGGATATTAAGAAGATCACAACAGACATCCAAAGCTTTTTGAGCTTCAATTCTTGATGTTTTTTTCCTGCATTTAACAAATCGATCAATTGATAACGATTTAAGACAAAGGTATTAAATATCATGATGACTAAGAAAATGATCGTGAAAGAAACAACGGTCCAAATGGTAGCTTGTAATGAGAAAACAAAGCGATAGTTTAATGATACCTCGAATAGATGTGCGGTAACAATGGTTAATAGTTGCGATAAAAGAAATCCGAACACCATCCCGAGAACAAGAGATAATAAACCAATCAAAAGGGTTTCATAAACAAGTACTTTGGAAATTTTGTTTTTCGGCATGCCAAGTAACATATATAAGCCTAACTCTTTTTTTCTGCGTTTGATTAAAAAGTTGTTGGCATATAAAATCAGAAAGGCAAGAACGATAGCAACAAACATGGAAAGATAGGACATGATGAGAGATAATGATTGTATGATTTGAGATTGTCCCTCATTCATCTGCATGACGTATTGTTGATCCTGAAAAGAGTTGAAGGTATAAAACAGACAGACGGAAAACGCAAGTGTCAAAAAATAGATGAGAAAATCTTGATAGCTCTTTTTGACGTTGCGAAGCGCAAGCTTAAAGTACATTGCCGCTATCTCCTCCCAATAGAGTCACAACTTCCATAATGCGATTGAAGAAATCTTTGCGGCTATCCTCTCCACGGATCAATTCGTTGAAGATCTTTCCATCCTTGATGAATAAAATACGATGTGCATAAGATGCGGTAAAGGCATCGTGAGTAACCATCATGATCGTGGCATTGTATTCTTGATTTAACTTTTCCATACTATCTAACAACATGCGACTACTCTTGGAATCCAATGCTCCGGTAGGTTCATCTGCCAAAATCAAACTTGGATTGGTGATCAAGGCACGTGCACTGGCGACACGCTGTTTTTGTCCACCACTCATTTGATAAGGGTATTTTTGAAGTACTTCAGTGATATCCAGTTTTTTCGCAACTGTTTTAATACGTTGATCGATTTCACTTGCTTTCACTTTTTGAATTGTTAAGGCAATGGCGATATTTTCATAGGCAGTTAACGTATCTAATAGGTTGAAATCTTGAAAGATAAAGCCTAGCTCTTCTCTACGAAATTTGCTGAGGCTATTTTTTTTCAAAGCTGTAATATCAGAGCCATTGATGAAGATATGCCCACTGGTCACAGAATCGATGGTAGAGATACAATTTAATAACGTTGTTTTACCGGAACCACTAGGCCCCATTACACCGACAAATTCTCCTTCATCTACTTGAAAAGAGATGTCATCGACTGCTTTTGTGATATTTCCTCGGTTTCCATAATATTTTTCAATGTGTTCTACAGATAAAATCGTTTTCATAATCTTCCTCCTTGATTTATTTTCTGTTTGATATGCTCGTTAATGGTTGTTAATTTCAGTAGGATGATCGACATTAGAAATAGAATTAGCATACACCCATTGATACCATCATTTAAGAACTCAGGAAGCAATAGGTTGAGAAATAACAATGCTCCTGAACAAGCGATACAGATTTCAAAGCGATAATTCCAAATTTTTTCCATAGAGGATCACCTTCCTTACACACATATTTTAGTTGATGGCAAGGAAAACAGCCATGGATGTCTGTGACATTATCCTTACAATGTTGTAAGGTAGCCGAAAATCATATGAAAAGAGTAAGATTCTATCGCCTTACTCTTTTACGTTTCATGCTCTATTTTATACAAATCACTGGCTGGAAAGCCAATGGTAATGGTCGTTCCTTCATGAAGTTTGCTATCTGCATGTAAATACAAATATAATTTATCACATAAAGTTTTGCATAAATATAATCCCATACCGGTTGCTAACTCATGATTGCGTCCACTTTGACCGGTAAACCCACGTTCAAATATTTTAGGTAGATCTTTGGCATCAATTCCGATACCGTTATCTTGAATATGTAGGCAGGTCATATGATTCTTCATTGATGTATAAATATGGATTTCTCCGGTTTGTGGAGAAGTATATTTCAAAGCATTGGTTAAAATCTGATCTAAGATAAACTCGATCCATTTGCTATCACTATAAACCTGTTTATCAACATCATCTAAGGTGATCTTTATTTTATGATAGATGAATTCCTTAGAATGTCTACGAATCACTTTTGAAATTAATGGCGCAAGCTCAAGCTGTTTGATCGCATAATCCTTTTCCACAGAAGTACTACGAGCATAAAAAAGTGCTTGTTCAACATAACCTTCGACTTTTTCGATTTCCTCTTGTATACTTGCGGTTACATCACTGGGATTATTGGATATGATAAGTTTAGCTGCTGCCAAGGGGGTCTTAATTTCATGTACCCACATCTCTACATATTCTTTATACTCTTTTTGAACGGTTTTAAAGCTATTGACATGATCATTCATACTTTTATCAACCACACGTAACGTATCATATAATATCTGTCCGTCCATAAATAAAGGCTCTTCCATGATTTCAGTAATCAGGTATTTCTTATCCAACTGATTTAATGTATCCTCGAGTCTTCGATAATACCCGGCTCTACGTAAATATTCGATTACCAAGATGGCTAAGATCATTCCCCAAAATAAAAACTCAATGACAAGAATGACTTCTTGGTTCACTTTGATAGCGATAAGAAACAATACCGTGATGAGAGAGGTCAAAATAGATAAAAGAAGTAGATATAACTTTTCCTTTAAGAAACTTCTAGTCCTCATAAACAATATACCCCATACCACGTTTTGTCTGTATCAAATCATCAAGACGAAGATATTCCAATTTTTTACGTAAACGATTGATATTTACGGTCAAGGTATTATCATCCACAAATAAATCACAATCCCACATATGTTGCATCAGTTCATTTCTGGATACGATTTTGTTTTTATTTTGAAACAAACAATGCATGATTCTTAATTCGTTTTTGGTCAGATCAACGCTTTGTCCTTGATAAGTAAGTGTGCTTTTACTGATATCTAAAGAAATATCATGAATCATAAGTATATTGCTGGAGGAGTGCTCATAGGAACGCTGTAATACTCTGGAAAGTCTTGCCAATAAAATCTGTAGATTATAAGGCTTTGTCACAAAATCATCAGCGCCAAGATTCATAGAGATCAATTCATCCATATCCGAATCTCTGCTTGTGACAATGATGATAGGAAGATTGCTGTTTTTACGCACTTCTCTACAGATATAATGTCCATCATAAACAGGCAAATTTAAATCCAGTAGTAATAGATCCGGTTTCTCTTTATGGATTGCTTCCAGGATATGTTCAAAGTCATCCGGTCCGATTGTTTCATAGCCGTTTTTACTTAAAAAATCACAAAGCTCATTTCTAATTTTTTCGTTATCTTCTATAATCATGATTCGATACATGTTAGATCACCACCTGTTGTTATTATACACGAGGATTTCTAATTTTTCTATGAAAGCTGAAAAAGTAGATGTAAATATCTTGCTTTTGTGAGATCTCTTTTTGTCAAGAAGGAAAACATAGGAACACGGAAACTTTCATGTTATAATAAAAGTAGACAAAGGGGGCATGATGTATGCTGACAATTTTTAATCGCACCGTCGTCTATACGACCTATGCAAAAGAAAATTTAGACAAAGTATGCGATATGTTAAAAAAAGAAAATATCGAATATACAACGAAAACGACCAAATCTGCATATGATGAGTTAGGAGATGCATTTCAGTTATATGTGCATCATGAGGATGCGGATAAAGCACAAAAGTTGATATCAGAAGTATTGTTTCCGACAAAAGAATAAGAAATCGTCTGTCAAATAAGCGTGTGAAAACCGTTTTGTTATGACAGACTTTTTTTGCGTCCTTTTTTTTGCATCATCATAGAATAACAAGGGGTGACTAGTTTGAAAAAGAAAGAAATGAAGATTGGATTGGCTTTATCCGGTGGGGGAATGAGAGCTGCTGTTTTTCATTTAGGAGTATTACGATGTCTTGCAGAACATGGTTTATTCGAACAGATAGCACATATTTCTTCCGTATCGGGCGCAAGCATTTGTATGGGGTTGATTTATGGCTGCCATGATCATCGTTGGCCAGATGATGTTTCATTTCTTCAAGAAGTATATCCGAAGATCAAAACCATGATCACACAAAAAGACATTCAATGGCATTCTTTGGCAAGATTGTTGATAGAGCCATATTATTGGGATAAAAAAGTAAATCTTTTAGCGAACGTAATGAAACAACGATGGAATGTTGAAGGATGTTTACAAGATATACCAGTTTATCCTAGATGGACCATCAATACTACTGCTTATGAAAGTGGGAAAGATTTTCGTATTTCTTCCGAACAAATGGGATCTATTCAAACAGGTTATGTATCGAAGCCATCTTTTCCTTTGACTCATGCAATGGCCGCAAGTGCCGGTTTTCCGATTTTGATTGGTCCTTATAAATTAAAAACAAAGGATGAATCTTGGGTGAATCAAAAAAAAGAACCAATACAGCCACAAGATAAAGTGCTTCACCTATGGGATGGTGGCGTTTATGATAATATGGGGTTGGATCCGTTATTTCATATCGGTAATCATACTTCCCTTCATAAGGATATCAATTATTTGATCGTAAGTAATGCTTCAGGAACGATTGCTCACAAAAATAGAACCATGAGTTTTTCTATCGGTAATTTAAAGCGTTTATTGGATATCAGTATGGATCAAGTGGAATCTTTGAAAAGTAGATCAGTGATTGCTTATGTTCAAAAGTATCATAATGGCTTATATCTGAAAATCGGTAGTGAGGTAAAGGATATCTTGCATCATTGTGAATTACCATATCACGAAAAGGAAAAGCTGTTATTGGCTTCGTTAAATAAAAAAGAAGTAGATAAGGTCAAAGATTATAAAACAACATTAGAGAAAATGAGTGTCATAGACTTTGATAAAATCGCAAGACATGGGTATGAATTGGCGCAGTGTCAATTGTATTGTTTTGGAAATCTGGAATAGGACAGGAACACATTTGTAAAATGGGCATATAGTAAATTGAAACAGCAAGGAAGTGTTTCATGAGAAAGGGGACATGCTATGTATCAGAATCGATATGAGTATGATTGCGGGTGCGATGATCACGAATTTGATGTGGATTGTGAATGTGATCGTCAGGAATGTTGTTCACAAACACAATGTTGTGCAGGCCCTGTTGGTCCAATGGGTCCAAGAGGACCAAGAGGGCCGCAGGGACCAAGGGGGCTACAAGGTCCACAAGGGAAGGAAGGACTTCCAGGATGTAGAGGTCCACAGGGGGTAACAGGACCTCAGGGATGTCCTGGTATTCAAGGGATTGCTGGTCCTACCGGACCACAAGGCTTTCCTGGACCAAGAGGAGTAACGTGTCCAATGAAATTAGGACAAAACTTAATTCAAACAAAACCTCATTCGTTTTTAAGAAGATTCTTTCCTTCTTCCATATAAGCAATGAGGTTTTTATATTCATCCTCAAATGAGAATTTGATTTTCACATTTTTATTTTCATATATATAGATAGCATCAATTAAATCAGTTAACATATCTCGATTTAATTTATCAAAACCTTGATGCTTGATAAAATGTTCCAAATACAGATCCTTTTGTTCTACTACTTTCTGCATTGTACTTAATTCTGTTTCAACATTTTCAATCGCTTTTCTTATCTGCTCTGCTTGTTCCGTATAATCTTTTTTCAAATCAAGATATTCTTCCTTAGAAATCAAGCCATCTTTGAAATCTTGATACAATCCTTTTTGATAATGAGCGATCTTATACAATTCTGACTCCAGTTTCTTTTTTTGTGTATGATAATCAAAATTTTTCTTTTTCATAATAGGTGTTTCATTAATTGATTGGATCAATTCTGACATTTCCACTGAAACATCTATCTGTTGTTTGATTGCTGCATACACTATTTTCGCTAATTCATCTTCACGAATACTATGCTTACTGCACGTACCATAATTCTTGTAAGTAGAACAAATATAATATCCATAGCTTTTCTTCGTACCTTTTCGGTTCATTGCCCGATTACAATCTGGACATCTCACAAACCCAGAAAACAAATATGGTTTATTTTTTCCACTACCTGTTTTATCCTCATCATTTACTGGCATGTCCATTGGCACTTCTCTTATTTCTTTTTCTTTTTGCATTTCACGAAAATTCATTGCTAATAATTTATTGATTTTACTTTGCTCTTCTCTAGTGAAAATCGCTGGACATCCATCTTTTGTTACGAACCATTCTGTTTCTGGCATTTTTACTTTTGTATGAATTTTATAGCTTTTAACTTTTTGTCTGCCTTGTACTAAATCTCCGACATTCTCAGGTCGTGAAAGCATCTTTCGTACACTTACACCTGACCATAAATAACTTCCATCAATGTTGTTCATTACAGAATTATGCTTCATTCCTTTTGATTTTTTATGCCCTGCAGGACTAAGAATGCCTTTTTCATTCAATCTCTTTGCTATCTGATTACAACTGTTGTATTGGAATAGCAAATCCTTCATTAAATGCATGATTTCTTTTGCTTCTTCATCTATTAACAATTTATGTTTGTCATCCGGATTTTTGATCCATCCATATCCTGCAAAGGCTCCGATAAACTTACCATCAGCACGCAAACGATCAAACGTTCTTCGTACTTTAATTGAGGTTTCCGCACAATGATTTTCATTCATCATACTTTGTATTGGTACTTCAAGAGAATAAATTTTGTCCGGATTTAGATAACTGTCTATGGTAGGCAACTGATAAGATATAAATCTTATATCCAACATAACAAATACACTTTGAATATAGTTGATGGATTCAGAGATATTTCTTGATAACCTTGATAAATCGGTTACAACAATCATATTGACTTTACCTTGCGCCATCATCTGAAGCATTCGTTTAAAATCAGGGCGCTCTGAATCCGTTCCGGTATAGTTTTCATCTTTAAAGGTATCTACATAAACATAGTTATTGAAAGGATCATTGGAGATAATGTCTTCAATGACTCCTTCCAACACTTCTTTTTGATTTCCAATACTGCGACTATCTTCTTCCTCTGAGGACTTTCTTAAATACATACAGTAGTGGAATGTTTTTTTTACTGCTTGTTTTTTTGTTTCTCGCATTTTCTCTCTCCTTCCATAACCATTTATTCGTCCTAAGTTTAAGATAAAAATGCTTACTACTCAAATGTGCGATTACGCTGTGTAATAAAGTGATTTTTTAAACAGTTTTGCAGCTGTTGTCCGTTTGATGAAAATTCAATCTTTACTGCACTTGATCCCACAAGAAAGCAGTATGGGTTTTCTATATCTTCTAAAAATTTTATAAGACGTTGTGTTATGGGAAGGCTCGTATCAACCTTTATTTGTGTAATATCTTTTAAACAACTTTTATCCACAAGGTTGATCTCCATTTGACCTAAGTCTGTCAGTTTTTCAATTTCAAGCATTTGCTTATCATCTCCGAATATTAGATATATATGACATATTTTGTCGTTTATGCTAATGTCACAAATCGTATTTATTGATTCCAAGACTAATGATAAGCTTTCGTTCAATCTGCAACATATCTTCTTTTCCGATTGTACCAATATATTCTCTTAATCTCGCTTTATCAATCGTGCGAATCTGTTCCAATAAAATGATGGAATCATGTTTTAGTCCGATGGAAGATGATATGAAATGATGCGTAGGCAAGTTATGCTTTGAGTGTACTCGTTTTGTCATAGCCACTATAATCGTAGTGGGACTGTACTTATTGCCAATATTGTTTTGAATAATCAATACAGGTCGTACACCACCCTGTTCAGAGCCTACCGTCGTTTCCAAATCAGCATAATATATCTGACCTCTTAACACTTGGTTTTCCATATAGTGTCCTCCTTTCTACATCCTAAATAGGTATGTAAAACCGTATTCAATGTCTTGTTTGAGAAATATAAATATTCCATTACAATATTGAATACGGTTATTGTTTATTTATATATTTTCTTGTTCCTATTCGTCCCTGACCGCCGAAACAAAGCAATCGTTGATAGGCTGTTTTTGCATAACAGCTCCATGAGATGTTGATGTTCTTTTATGGCGTCCATTCTGATCTCCTGCGTGGTTCTCACCCAGTTGCTTGTCATTGCTTGCGACGGAATAAAACCGCTCTAGCGCCGACTACAGAAGTAGCATTATCCCAGCATTTATCATCGCCTATAGTTGCATACTATTTTTCAGACAGATAGGTTATTCGCTCTCATGTTTGCATTTTCTTTTTCTGCTCTACATGGTCATGGCGTATCTTCCGGTGGGCTTAAAATACTGTTAATGTTACCAACGATTCGTATTCAGTTTTCAAAGAGCTATTAGGGATCATTTAACCCCTTCACTATATAGCCCACGAAAACACCCATTTTCTTACATCTTATTGAAATTTTTTTATTTTTTCCTTCAAACGGTGTATTTTAACATAAATTGCACCTTCATGTTTACCAATGATATTAGAAATTTCCGATACAGAATAACCCATTATCCTTAGTAATAGAATCGATAAAGTTTCAGAATCTGTTTTTGATAGATAGGCAAATAAGGATTCATTTTCGATATTATCTAATAAATCCTCAACAGACCTAATTTCTTTTTTATCTTGATAGGGCAAATTTAAGAAAAATGTATTAAGTGTTGCAGTTTGTCTACTTCTGATTCTTCTTTCAGCCAAAAACTGTTGATAATCATAATCTCGAAGTTGATTTATGATATTTTCTTCAACACCTAAATCTCTTAAAAGTTGTTCTTCTTTTTGTTTCCATTTTTGCCATTTCTTTAATTCTAATGATTTATTATAGCTCATAATTTATCCTCCCTCACTTCGTTTTTCAACTAATGAAGGAGGTGGTGGCGCACGTATTTGATAATAACAGTGTTGCGTATCTAAACTACCAATCAATATGAAATAGACCGTCTATCTCTTGCAGTTCAACAATTTTTACATCCAGCATTTCGCATAATAGCTTCAATTCTTGATATTGACCATCATCAATAAGTAATCTAGTTTTATCTGTTACGATAACAACATCAATATCTCCTCTACTGGCATGAATTCTAATCGAATTTATAGCTCTTGAATGTGGATCTTTCCCTGTACTAACTTCCTTGCTTATCCCAAATATTGAGTAATTAAACCCTTCAAGATGATTCAGAATCTTGTCCTTTTGATACTCTAACAAGATTCTTTCTGATTCATTAGAAACTCTACAATGAATCCAAACATTTAAATAACGTTCCATAAGACGTTCCTCCTTGTGAAGATTTACTCTTCAATCAAGAAAGGACAATTAAAATTCATCTTGCTCCAAATATTTTTTTAATTTCTTTAAAATTTTTATTTTTTTATTATGTAATGTGGTATTTGGTATATTCAGAATGGCAGCTACTTCTCTTTCAGTTTTATCTTGCAAATAGATAAGTTTAATAATATTCTGTTCATATTCAGTAAGCGACTTTATTGCGAGATGAAGATTTTCATATAGTATGTTTTTATATACATAATCTACAATATCAAAGGTTTCTAAGAATTCTAAATGACTTATTGCTAAATCAATATCTTCATAGTGCGCTAGTATTTCATAATCCCGTTTATTGTCTCGGTGAATTTTTCTATAACTGTTTTTACATGTAAAGTACACTTCTTTTGATATTTCAAAAAAGGACCCTTTTATTTTAAAAAAATATTTATATTCTCCGTTTATTTTGAGACTCCAAAAATAATTTCTCTTATAATCATTTTTCATAACATCCTCACTTTCTTTTTGTTTAAGAAAATGTTGTTATGGCGGATGTCCCTTATGAATTAGATAAATTATCAATATGAATATAAAAAAACTCGACACCATATAGATGACGAGTATAGATAAAATAGATAAATTGTTCTGCATAAACTGTTAATCACAGTAATTTTATTAACAAAATATTCAATTAATTACTTTTGTTTCTTTAACCTTTTAAGTGATACAGGTTCTTTTTTCTGCCCAAATACAAGCCAACATGCCGTATTTACAGAATACGAAGTTACTGATGTGATAGTTTTCTCCATAGTTTTTGCAATAATATTCTTTACCATATAAAATCCTCCTTTTTGGTTTTTTACATTTTTATATTACCATTACAGAATTTTCATATCTATGAATGATGTTTTAAAAGCTTATATTTTGTATGAAAATAAGAATATAGTCAATAACTAATATAAATGACTATTTAAGTCATATTTCTAATATGCTGATAAATACATAATCGTATTTTGATTTTATAATTAAAACATAACATAAAGTGAGGCGTTTTATGAATACAATAGGGAAAAACAGAAAAAAACTTAATCTAAGCGTTACTGATTTGTCAAAAGAATTATCGACATCTCCATCAATGATAGAATCTTGGGAATTAGGTATTAATATGCCGGAGCTAGATCAGTTAATAAAAATGGTAGAAATCTTTGGCAAAGATGCTGATGAGATTTTATTTGGCGAAGTAAGAAGTAATAGATAAACTTAACATAACTGAGCTAAGTAAAGATCAACGTATGATTATCCACAATTTATATGATCTTTTCATACATGAAAATGAGGTACTTAAAAATGACTCCAGATAAAATACACTATCAAAGAAAAATAGTACATAAGTTAACTCAAAAGCAATTAGCTGATAAAATTGGTGTATCCAGATCTACTATTAATAATTGGGAAAGTGGAAGTGCTTCCCCTTCTTTAAGACATATCGTATTATTGTCAATCATTTTTAAAGTTTCAGTACATTATCTAATTTTTGCCTCTAATAATGAGGATGAAATAGTTTTAAATCATCTAAATCAAAAACAAAAAAATGTTTTAATATCCCTATTTGATTGTTTCATGGACGAGAATATAACAAAGGATAAAAATTGTGGTAAAATAATATAGAAAGTTTTGTAAATGAGGTGGCAAACATGAAAATACTTATTGTAGAAAATGATGAATCAGACTTAAAGGATATACTTGAGCTCTTTAAGAATTTTCAGCAAGAAAAAGATTTCAAATTGGATATATCAACTGAAAAGAATTATGAAAAAGTCTTAAAAATCGCAAATGATTTCGATATAATCGTATTAGATATTGAATTAGATGACACAAATGGTATTGATTTAGCCAAAAACATTAGGGTTTACAACAAGGATATACGTATCATCTTTATATCAAATTACAATAGATACCTTCTTGATGGTTATAAGGCAAAAGCTGATTTATATTTATTAAAGCCAGTTAATCAATTCCAATTTAATAGTGAAATGAGTGAAATTGCTTGGGATTATATTTATCAAAATCAAAGTTATTTTAACCCTAAAATATATCCAACGAAACTTTATTACAAGGATATAATATATATAGAAATGCTTCAAAGAAAATCAATCATACATATGGTAAATAAAGAAGAGATAGGTAGTTATTTTACTTTAAAAAAATGGATTGAAATAATTGATAATGCCCCCTTTGCACAACCCCATAGATCATTTTATGTTAATTTGACACATATAAATCATTATGAATTAAATGAAATTACTATGGATAATAACGAAAGAATCTCAATAACCCCTATTTATAAAGAGGCTTTTCAAAGACAATACTTCCAATATATAAATAGAAAGGTATAATTATGATTGCCACATTAATATCGAATATATTGACTTTAAGTATATTCTCTTACATATGTCATATATTTTTTGAAAATAAATATTCAGATAAAACGTATAATTATATTTTTCTAATCTTTTGTGCCTTAACCTCTCTAATTCATTTTACTACTTCTAGTAAGTTTACCTTTCTTATTATGTTATTATCTTATTATTTATTATCTCTAATAACTTTTGAAGGATCAATTATAGGAAAGCTTATCATTGTATTTATATTTGCTATTAATCTTTCAGCATGTGAATTGATTACTTTAAAGAGTCTACTATTCTTCTATGATAAAAGTGAATTAACCGTGTACAATAACTCTTTTGCTTACTTATTAGGTGTCGTTTTAAGCAACGCCTTATTATTCATTTTTTCTATGATTCTTAAAACATTTTATAAAAATTATAAGCTCAATTATATTCCTAAATTCTCTTGGTTGATTATGATTTTACCTATTACAACAATTTGTCTTATTTTAAGTGTTAATGACTATTATCAAATGTCAACAGATACCGATTTTAATATAATTATATTAATAGGCTTATTATTGTCAAATCTTGTGAGTATATATGTTTTTCATAAAACTATCACTGTAATAAATAAAGAAAAAGAGCTACAATATGAATTACTAAAAGGTAAAATGGAGTATGAAACTGTTCGAAACCTATTACAACAACATAATAAATTTTTGCATAATATAAGAAATCAAACACGTAATATGCTTAATCTATTAGAAGATAAAAATTATAAAGAACTAGAAAAATATATTTTAAATATCTTTAGTCAAACAACTAGAATATATAATATGATAAACTCAGATTATGAAGTCATTGATGCTATTATAAATGATAAGATTCAAGATTTAGAAGATTATGAAATCACTATAAGAGTCCGGCTGGAATCAACCAATTTTGCCTGTAAATCATCTGATTTAGAAAAGCTATTTAGAATATTATTGGATAATGCAATATTGGAATGTCAAAAACTAGATTCACATATGATGAAAAATATAATAATCAAGAGCAAGCAAATTAATGATCAAGTAGCATTCAACATGTTATATACTTCATATACAAGAAGTGATCCTTTCATTAATAATCAAGAATTTACTAATTTAATTAAAATTTGTGATGATAATCATTTATTTTATTGGTATGAATATGATGTTGAAAATAAGGTGTCAAGTATAACTATTTTATTCAATAATGTTCAAGGAGATTTTCATGAAAAAAATAAAATTATTTGTTAAAGCATTTTTAAATAAAAACAATATTTATATTGAGGATGATATTTTTAATTATGGAATGGATATTTTAGTTAATTACTTACTATTTATTATTTGTATCCTTCCTTTTAGTTTATTATTTAATTGTGTTATAGAAATGTTAGGCTTTTTAATAACTTTTATCTCTTTTAGGCAGTATCTTGGAGGACTGCATTTCAAAAATGAAAAAGTTTGCTTTATTTTTTCATTATTTATCACAATACTTATACCCTTAATATGCAAAAATATCCCTTTTCTCAATTTAATTATCAGGTTTTTAATTTGTTTTTCAACATTACTCGTCATATATTTTATAGGTGTTATAGATTGTGAGAATAAAATTTTAGATATTACTGATAAAGCGTATTTTAGAAAAAAAGCGTATTTAATGTTATCTATATACAGCTTTATCGTACTTTTTTTTTATGATCTGTATCCGGATTTTTATAATGTAATTCTTATTACATTAATCATGATGTGTTTAAATCTTATACTATCACATTTTAAACAAAAACTACTTTATAAAAAAAGTAGTCAATAAGCTATCTAATTAATGATGACAAATTGTATAAACTCATATTGATTATATTCATTAGAAAATGTTTCTAAGATCAACAGATTTCTTAGTCTTTCTAACTAAACCAATATAATACATCTTTCACAATCTCAATAAGAATATGCTTTTTCTAATTTTTGCTTTTCTCCTGTTATACAAGCATATATACATATTTGATATATTCTTTGTAAGAATAATTTTTATACCCTGATTAAATATCATTATTAATCACTTTATCATGTAATTAAGAATTAATAATCATAATTGTTTAAAATCTTTTATTTATGTTCTAAAATATAATGATTTAAACTAACTTTACTAGATAATATGGTATCATAATACTATGTTCGAGGAGGATGTTTATGAAAAAGATTCTTTTGGTTTTCTTAATGTTATTCATGAGTGCATGCAATGCTAACACGTCACAACATGACAATTCTCAAAAAATAGTTAGGCAAGATCACGACTATATTTATAATCTCGAAGATAGCGATGAACAAAAACAAATATATCAAATATTTGCAATTTCTCCACGCACAGATACTAATTATTTCTGTATTTATCATTTTGAACTAGAACCTCATGATAAACCATATACGTTAACTATAAATCTTAGATTTAAAGATAAAGAAAAAAAAATCAATGTTATGGACATTCCTTCTTCTCAAGAAAAACAAGTAATCATGCAGGCATATGATCAATTTGTATTAAAAACAGCTTTTATAGAAAATGGTAAGATTATAAAGCAACAGAACAATGATATAAATGATTTTGTAGGTTATAAAATAAAAGCCTCTGCATCAAATCCTATTACTTATATTGAAGAAACAGACCTTAACTCAAGTAAAGTGCTTTATGAAGTTGAATTTTATATAAATGATATAAATATAGATAATACAAATATAGAACCCGATAAGTTTTATGTGACAGTCAAGATGGAGGTATGATCATGAAAAAACTTTTAATAATTTTATCTTCCATTATTTTTCTCTCTACTACAAAAACATCTACGAAAATATATTACGTTGAAAACAAAGAAGCGGCACTATATGATCAAATATTAAACGGTAATGAAAAAACAGCATACACGTTTGATTTTGAAATTGAAAAACCTATGATTATTGTGGCTAGAATGTATGAAGATGATATAGAGATAAAAAATTTAAAAACCGCATACAGGACATTATATCCTGACAATAATAAATTATTGGTTTCTCTAGATGCTACATATGGTTTTTTTACGTTTTATAGTAAAGGTAGAACTGGAAGAACAAGTTTCAACATGACTTATAATGCTGATAAAAGAAATTATTATCAAAAATCTTTTTCTAACGTAACATATATCAGAAAAGATATGTCAAATGTTAATGAAGAAATAATTCCATTAATCATTTGTGAGTATGAAGAAAATGGACATACATATACATCAAAGATACTTCTTGAAGCTTGTGACTAAACGTAAAAAAAGAAGATATAGTCCAATGATGATCAAGCCTTATCTTCTTTTTTTACGCTAAAATCTACTCAATTAATCTCTTTTTTAAAAGAATCACTTTTCAGTTTATAAAATAAATGCGCCTGATTGCATTACTTGATAAATTAATAACCCAGCTTCTGGAGCTATAGTTGGTGCTAAATATGGGGCAAATGCAAACATAGCCAATACTGCCAATCCTGCTAATGCCAATTCTGGCTCTAGTTGAAATTTATTATCATCAAATTTATTTTTATGCAATGTTATTTTAACTTCTACAGCAACAGATATAGAATCTGTTCCTTCAAATGATTGATCCATTAAATGTTCCTTTTCAGCCGTTATTTTAAATACACATACATTATAACTTTCTACTTTTACTGAAAATGATATGTTTCCTGATTTAATGGACATTGCAACCTTATTTACTGTTTCTTCAAACTGACTAACGTTAAATAGATTAGAATCAAAATCTTGTAATTCGATTTCTGCACAAAGATCATTTACTTGCTTTTTAAAAGTAGTGGATAATTCGCCGGAATTATCTATATTGACATCTAGTTTTACGTTCGTCTTATCCTGTGATAATGCAAATGATATTGTTGTACTAATTTCAGTAGTAGCAAAATCTGTTGCAAATGTTTCCAAAAGAATTTTATGATCATATGAAATTCCTAAATCAATTAAAGAATCAAGGCAATTAAACGAATCTAATACGTTATATATAAATTCTTTTCTAGAATTTTCTAATTTAGCATCCTCTATCTCTTTTTCTAATTCTTTATCTGTCTTATGTGGTACCTTATCAAATTTTGTAATTCCAATATCTGCCCCTGAATAAGCAACTTTATCTAAAGGAAATGATGGATTTGATGGAAATGCAGGACTATCTTGAGTTCCGGCAAATTCATGAAATTGATCAAATGCCCAATTTTTAGGCAATGGATAACCTATATTGCAAGCGAATTTAGTAGACATTCCTGCCACAAAGGAATATTTGGTCCAACCTTTATCACATAGCTGGGAACATATATACCTAGGACCATATGCTCCTAATGTGTAATTTTTATCATTATCATCTGATTTAAATGCAGTAGCTAATTTTTTGAAATATGGAATAATAAATGTCATTATTTGGTATCCATACGCATCAAAATCAACTGCAAAATAGATAGTTGTTCCATTAGGTATACCAATTCTTTTAGCGGCTAGAATGGCTGTCATACCATCAATAAATCCTTGTGATGGATTTTTAAAATAATCTAAACTCCATCCACCATCTTGATAGATAGGGAAGACGGATAGTCCTGCTGCTTCAATATTGTCAATTTCATCATACGTAATAAATTTTGGTATAAAATCATTCCCAACTGTTCCAGTAAGATAACGACCAACATGAGTATACCCTGCTGTTTTTAAGTCTATAGCCTGTTGTCTATTTAATACGGTTGCACAATCGCATGCTCTTGCCTTTCTATCAGGATCGCCTCTACTATCTAATAAAGAATGCATCGTGATATGATTAACTTGACCTAATACAACGCCTTCAAGATTTTTTAAGGCAGCAAAAGATTGGAAATCACTAACTGCTTTGCTTGTTGTAGCATCATATACACCATCAAATCTTTGTGGATCAAAACCATTTACATATAAAGAATACTGAAGAATTTTGTTGAGTTTAGTTTTATTGCCCCCTTGATATAGCGTTGGGAATGCAGACGCTGTTAATGGTCCAAAATTTAATTCATTTAAATCTTCGATCCATTCCTTACTTATTACATTAGTTTCTAATTGTAAAGCGGCCAGTAAACTTAAAGCAGTATGGCGTTGCATAATACCATCACATGGACCTACACCAATATAATCAGAATAAGATGTATTTAATTGTCTTTGTATAGTCTGAATATCACTATCACCACCAAAAACTTTTTCAAACCAATAAAGAGACAGAAGTCCATACCATACTTTCCAATCTACAATACCTGTTTCTTCTAAACCTGCATCACTTTGCATAGATTTAACTGCGGCAATACCAGTATTATAGTATATTCCTGTTATTCCTCCAGCATTATATCCTTTTGCAAATAACGCCCCTTGAATTAAACATACATCAACACTTGGTTCATCATTAGGATCCATTTTAGTAATAGGTTTCAAATTTTTCATGCATTCAGCCGTTACTGGTCCTAATACTCCAGTAGGTGTAATAGCATGTTCAATTTGGAATGCTCTTACGGTCGCTTGCATTAAATTGGTACCTGTAGCTCCATCAACTTCAACTGGAATCCAGCCTGCACTTCCACCAAATATCGTGTTTAACCAATTCTGAAACGTTATAATGCTTGAATTCTTTTCTTCCATAATAAATATCCTCCTTTTGGAATAATCCCTAAGGATAATATATATTTTAATTTAGTAATTAACAATAAACCATGATTTAAATCTAATTTTACTGTCTTAAACATTTATTTTATCTTAGTTTTATCAAATAATAATTTTTTATATTTTTACCCCAAAATTTAGATTTCTTTAATTATAACTATATATGAACAACCATTTCTTTCAGGCAATATTTATTGGATTTCATTTTTTGATATTTATATTTTTTAGTATCATAATTATTTACTCCAATTATATCAGTTGTAAACAGACATTTAGGATATGTCAATTAAACTTATGTCCTGCTAATAATAATTACTGTACTCAAAATTCTTATAGATGTAATTGATAAAAAACGATCAATTAACCTGTGATGAAAAACTTATTTTTAAGTACAAACTTTCAATAACATTTTTTATTTTATAGCAATATATTGAATACCATTATTTATTGCTAATCTGAGTGAACATAAATATATTATACCGTAAAACAAAAAACACAATAAATTGACATATGTAATTATGTTATAATTATAAGTGTTCTTACAAGCATTATTTATATAAAGAAAGCAGGATGAATTTATGTTCAAACTATATACTATTTTTGATGCTATTAGTTTACTTATTATCTACAGGCTACATTTTTATCCACAATGGAAAAACTGCAAATATACTTTTTTTGTAAAGACAGTGTTCTATATTTACATATGTTTCTTACTATATTTCACATTACTTCCAGTTGTTTTTCCTACACCCTTTTCTGGTACCAATTTTAGTTTCAACAATCTTAATCTCATTCTATTTAAAGATATAATACAAGGTAATGGTCAAGCCGTAAAGGAGTTTGGATTGAATATCTTAATGATGGTTCCATTTGGTATTTTATTACCTTTCTGTACCCAAAAAAAATGTATACCAACACTTTGTTATACATTTTTATTAAGTACTTGTATCGAGGTTTTGCAATTGTTTTCAATTAGAGGATTAGCAGTATGCGATATCACAGATTTGATTTCTAATACACTAGGAGGCTTAATAGGATATATTTTATTTAAGATATTTTCACAAAAAGCACAGCTAGTTATAACACATTTTTTTCCAAAAAATAACGAGAATACATACAAAAAAAATATTAGATTTAGTAAGTTAGAGGTATTAATTTATATCATTATTTTCATTCAATTATTTTTTAGATCTATTATCATAAATTTTATAGCACTTTAAGCAACACAGTGAGAATTTATGTTTCTTCCTTGAAGATCTTCATTAGTGGTACAAAGGAGATAGTCCGGTTGCTCAATTAAAGTGCCTTTTTTACATTAATACAGAAGGCATAAAAAAAGTAATGTGTTCAACATTCGAACAACATTACAACTTTTAGAATTTTCTTTTTTAAAATCAAAACACATAGGATAGATTGCCAAATTAATTTACTGGTTATTACCTCTTTTGAGTTACCAATTTTTATGTTAAATATTTTATCTATTTACACCCATTAATGCCTCTAATATTTTTTACATTTACTTTTTTGCTTTTATTGTGTAATCCTTAAACATTTAAAATATTTGAGTGAGAGTGGCGTTATTAAATTCATATACAGAATCTGCTAATTCTTCAATATCTCCTTCAATATGGCTAGTTAATAAAATGATTCTATCCTTGCTTTTTAGAGTGATAAGTAAGTTTTTAATTTCTTTCCTACCTTTTTTATCCAATCCATTAAATGGTTCATCTAATACTATGATTTTTTGATCTTCCATAATTGCTTGGGCTATTGCCAGCCGCTGACGCATTCCTAAAGAGAAATTTTTAACCTTATCTTTATTATTAATATCCAATCCAACTAATGAAATATATCTTTTTATTTCATCATCTGAAATTTTATTTCGAATGCTTGCTAAATACTTTAAATTTTGAAATTGATTGTAATTTTCAATAAATCCTGGTCGTTCTATCAAAACACCTAAATCAGGGATAAAATCCAAATCTTTCCCTATTTGTTTTCCATTGAATAAAACGGTTCCTTTATTTGGTTTTAAAAAACCACAAAGCAGTTTGAAAAAAACTGACTTTCCAGATCCATTTGCACCAATAAAACCATAAATTTTGCCATAATCAAGTTCGATATTGATATCATCAATTACGATATGATTTTTAAACTTCTTTGATAAATGTTCTATTTTTAGCATAGAACAACCTCCTTCTTTTTAATTAAATATTTAAACCAAAAAATTGAAATAAAATCTATTGTAAACAACATCAAAACATATGGTATATAATTTGTTTCTATTTCTATAAATTTTGATGTTGAAATCGCTAAAGGAATGTTAATTGGTATCATTGTGTTCGCACAATATATAATTAGAATAGAAATGAAACTATATTCAAACTGAATTATACATTCTAATACCACATAAATCACTATCATACTGACTATGCTCAAACAATCTGCGACAATGTATTCTACTAATTCTAATTGTTTTATCAAATATGCTCTGGAAAGAATAAAATATACTATGTTAGACAACATAGTAAGAGCAACACCATAGCATAAAATAATGACTAATACAGAATTCATGAATTTTTTATAACTACTAATTCTTGAAAGTATAAAAATCGCTATTTCACTTCTTACTTTTTCTATAATTCTTCCAATAAACATGAATATTATTGAGATGTTTATCAATTTGAATACCAATAAGCTTAAACTGAAGACATGATTATTATCTCCACCAATCCAAAGAATATATGAACTATATTCATCTATTGGTTTCATAATAAAGACTAAAAACAAAAAATCAATTGCTAAAAACAAAAGTAGATTGACAATAATAAGTGTTTTGAATTCTTTCCATATCAATTTATTAAGACTCATTACTGTTATCATATTCATTAAACTCCAATCTGTTGATAAGTAAATCTTGCTCTATCCATGAATAGAAAACCATATATCCTATAAGATGTATATTCAAAAATATCGTATCATTCAGTTTCATAATTTCTTGTTGCCTTAAATAATTACCTCCAGCAGAAAAATCTAATATCAGAATAAAATTATTATTAAAAATTTTCAGTAATTCTGTTGGAAGTGTCAATACAAAAAATATCAAGATAGGAATTAAACAAATATAATTACTGTTTTTTTGAATAATTTGGAAATGTAACATACTATAGTATGTCAATAACTGTGCTATACAGGCTAATAGAAAATATCGTATTACAAGAAACATTATATTGTATAATATAATAACCGAAAAATTCCCTAACACAAGTGTAAAATAAAAAATAGGTACTATAGTTATAGTTAAACAAATAAGAATAGTTGACAATACTATAAATATAGAATCAATTAAAACATAATTTTTTTTCGATTGAAATCTAGAAACATAATTTAAAAGAATGATATATATACCATTTTTGTGTATTATCACTAAGGAAGGAATAAATACTAACCATAAATATAAATCATTTGTAACGATTGATAAGTATCCATAAAAGTCATTTGTATTGCTCATATGCGCTGTTACTATAATAAAAAAAATATTTGCAAAGGTGACTAAATAAGTAAGTTTAGATTTATAAACTATTTTAAATTTTTCTTTTATTAGATTCATATATCAATTACCGCTTTTTAAATATCTATTTTCATTTAATACATAACTGATAATTCCGATAAGTAAATATACAATTATCATGATTATAAAACCATATAAAGTGAAATTTGTTGATATTAGTGGTTGCATAACTACATTGGGTTGCAAAAAAGATGGGAAAATCATATCCAATACGCCAACAATTAAAAATGGAACAATGATGATTGCAATTTTATTTTTTAGCATTGCCGTAATCCCAACTGAAAATACGATAAAGCTAAAGTAATAAATTGTTTGCATTCCAAATAATAATAAAAAGTAAACATATGGGTTTTTGAGAAAAAATGATTCTTTATAAGAAACCAAATTTTCAATAAATTCTAAATCAACATCATGGTATGTGAAGAAATATGTTATAATTGCAAAACATAGTTCAGCCATGGCCAATAGCATTGTACCTGATATTGCAATAGCCATAATTTTTTTTATTAAATACTTCTTTCTTCCTTCACGAGCAGTCATAAAATTTCTGAAGTTATTTTTCTTTTCTTCATAATATGATAATATATAGGGCGATATAAGAATAAGTGGAGCTAATGCTTGAACCATGTAATATGAGCCACTCCATACACGAAATACATTTCCATAATAGTGTTTAAAAAACAACAAATCATCTTGTCTAGTAAATTCTATTGATGGTTTAGCTAAAAGTGCTGTTCGCCATCCCTTATAATACGTATTTACTAGCATTAAGCAAACAATAAGAATAAATAAAATAATATTAGATTTTTTCAGCAAAGCTCGTTTTATCTCTTGGAACATACATAGACCTCCTCAATTAGGAGATGTTATAAGGTGTAAACGATAGTCTAATTCATTTTATTTAGTATGAATCAGGACTCCAATTTCCGTACGTTGTTGCTGAAGAATTCCATGCACCTCCGTGTCTAGTTGCACGGGCAGCATATTGATATCCCCCTACAGCATTGAAACGTGACCAAACATGATATCCAAATGTACCTGCTTGGGTGAATGCAACTACACGTGATTCTCCATTTGAATTCGCCATATCATATTCGAAATTGTTTGTACTTCCTGATGTATTTGTACACTTTATAATTGGCGCTTCATTGTTTGTAACCTTATAAACATAATTCGTATATGCCCATGGACTCAACCAACCTGAAGTCAAATTCAGTGTATATTTTCCATTGTATGCGCTTGCAGTAACTAGTGTTCCCATAAGCATAAGGGACATTAATCCTGCTTTTAAAATACTCGATTTTTTCATCCTTGTTTTTCCTCCTTTTTGTTTTACACCTTATAACATCAAAACGTGTAATCAAAATTTTCTAATGACTACGCATAAATTATATCAAAATAAAGTTATCATAAAATGGTCATTAAGACACAAAAAAGCCTTTTTTAGACATTGCTACGCTTCAATAGTAAATAATTGATATCTATAAACAAATGCGAATCGTCTCATCATATCGATTTTTAGACTTTTTTGATTAAAAAATTTAATGAAATATTACTTTATGCATAAAACTTTAAATGATTTTCATTCTTTCCGTATCCAAATATAATGATACTACCAAAAGAATAAGAATTTAGCTTACATTGATCATTGGAATTTCCTTCAATCGTATAAACTATTCCATTATCTACTTTCTCCACTATGCCTACATGATCTGGTGTACCATCATTTTCCCAATCAAAGAATATAATATCTCCACTCTTAGGGATATGCCCTCTATCTTTCCATTGTCCTCTATCTTTATACCATTTGACTCCGTCAACTACCGCCGCAAATTTTGGAATCGTTATATCAAGATCACCAGATTGATAGGCCACCCAACTCACAAAGCAAGCACACCATTCTACACGTTCTTTATAACCATACCATGACCAATAAGGAGTACCGCCTTGATTGCCAATTTGTGAAACTGCTATATCAACTAGCCTACTTCCACTTGTTCCCATGCCGGCAAATTGATAATAGCGTAATACATGAGGAACATACTCTGGATCTCCATAACTACTCCATCCATGTTTACGTGCTTGTTCATCTGAAAAAACTTTTGCATTTCCTTGTGAGTATGCTCCAAAGTTTTTGATTGCCCAACTAATATAACCATTACCATAATTATATCCTTGTAAAGCTAAGCTAAGTTTTGGTATATCTAAAGGATCATTACATTCAGCCTGCTTCAGACATTCTGCAAAATTTTGTACACCAACCTGAATAGAGTAATTCGGATCAGTGATACCATTTGGAACATTGGGATACTTTTTATTATATGCACACTCACTGGCTTGCATTGGATCAGTTCCTCTACCACCTGATTCCTGCATCATGATTGCTTGTAATGCACTAAGAAAATGGGGAATCTCATATTCATCCGCATACTTCTGCAATGTTTCTGTATGGGCAATGACTTCAGGAGATAACTGATTTCCTACGCCACTACTAGAACTACCTGTCATAAAAATACCGCCAATCAAGGCAATCAACAAGATTGCTAATAGAGCAATAGAACTTATGGAACATAGGAAAGCTATTGCTGTCCTTGTAGCTTCGATTGCCCGTTTTGCAGCCTTTGTGGTTGACTTAATAGACGATAAGGATTTACGTCCTAGGATTTTAACAGCATGGAATGATTCCTTAGATACTTTTGCTGACTCAATCGCTGATTGCTTCGCAAGCTCTTGCGTTGTTTTCAGGGATACTTTGCTTGTATCTTTTAATGCTTTCCCGTTCCTTGCTGCATTTTTGATTTCTCTTTTCGATGAAGTTTTACTTTTATATGAATTACGATCCGTTGTTTTGATTCCCTTAGAAGTTGACTCTCTTGTTTTGATTTTAGATGGATGTTCCTCTACCTCATGAGCTGGCTCTTTTGTTGCACGATGTGTATCTGATTTCAATGATTTGGACTTTGTTTGTGGACTTGGAGTTTCTACATCTTCTTCTGAATCAAGAACCATATCTTCTTGCTTATTTCGCTTATCTTTCAAATAGCGATGTCCTTTTGCTATCTGAATCTTAGCATTTACTGCAGACTGGTCAACAACATGTTGTCCATGTATGGTTACCTGATTTGTCGCATAATCATTGGGACTGGTATATTGAGAATCCTTGGTTTCCTCTATGCTTTCTTTTGTCTTAGCGGTTATATTACGAATATGCTCTCCTGCGACTGCTGCTTTATCAATCGCCTTAATATCTTTGATCGTATTCTTGGTTTTAATATCTTTACTCATCGTTCAAACTCTTTAGGATTTCTTGTTTGACAATCCCTGCAATATTCCGGATAACGTAATTTAATCGCTTCAAAGAAATAAGGAGCGTGTTCACAGGCGAACAAATCATACGGAGTACTTTCTTGTTCGTGTCCTTCCCACATAAAACCATTCCATAAATTGAATGCTAATTTAGTGGCACATTCAGAACCACTGGTTTGCCAAGGCTGATATAATCCATCAGGTTTAATACGATCCTCTTTCGGATCATATAAAGAGAGTATATTGTTTCTGCAATCCTGATTGATTCCAAGTGTATAAAATAATGCACGATGATAAGAATCCTGCCTAGGACTACTCTTCATCCAATTCAAATAGAAATTGCGATGCTCTTCTGAATGAAATCTAATTTGCATATCATAACCTAAAAACTGAAGCAGATCATCTCTGCTCCAGTTCCTTTTCCTTTCCCATCTTTATAGTAGATGTTTCCTGATGTTGTTTGTTTTTAATATCTTTCAATTCTGATTTGACTGATTTCTTTGGCTCATGCTTCTGTTCAAATTCATTCAAAGAATGAATCGTATTATCTGTTTTGGTTGCCATCGTTGTTAAGGCACTCATAGAAGCGAATAAACCGCTTTGTGCTTTCGCCAGTACTCCTTTTTCTGTATCTCGTGTAGGTATTTTATCTGCTTCTTTTCCTGTTAACACTCTGCCGGCATTCTTCAAGTGATGACTTGCAGAATGAATGTTATCGCCTAGTTTTGTCAGATGGTCGATGCCATGATCCGCAGATTGCACAGCATGATTTAAGCTTCCTTTGATAGTTTCCAATAGACCTTTTACATTCAATGACTTCATAGCAGTTACTAAAGCTGATTTCCCATGTTCCTTAAAATCACTAACTGCCTTATCGACAGATTTCATGATGTGTTTTTTCAATTTTATGACCTGATTTTTTGCTTCTTCCACTTTAACAACAACTTTATCCACTGCTCTGCCTGCTGTTGCCCGCAAGGTCTTATCTTGAATCGTACTTAATTCTTGTCGCACATTTTTCAATTCCTCTAGCACCGTTGTAAACTGTGATTCCATTTGATCTACATAACCGGCAAGCAGCTGTACGCTCAGCTTTTCATCATGCATTCCGTTTTCCTCCAGTAACTGAAGGAATTTCTTCATATTCTCTTGATCCATCAAATTTTTATTCTGTTCCATTATTTAATACTCCTTTCTCCTTTGGCTTTTTATCCGTTGGTTTCGTTGTCATAAGCTGATATAATTTTGTATCTGTAGGAAAACGATTGATAAAAGGCACTAAAGAGCTGCCATATTTAATCAAACCGCATCCTGCATCAGCATTAGTGATATACGACATCTGTTCATCTGAAATATTCAACATTTTTGCTAGTTTCGTTCTGTCTTGCGAAGCCTGATTTAACATGACCACAAATTCGCTGTTCGATAACATGGTGCTTGCCATAACAGAATCCAACAAATACTCCACATTTTGCGTGATACCTGTTGGAAAACCATCACGTTTTCGAAACTGCCTCCAAGCACTGTTGAAGAATGAAGCTGAGTATTCGTTTTCAAATACCACATGAAACTCATCAATGAATACATGTGTACGGATACCTTTCCGCCAGTTTTCAGTGACACGATTCAGCATAGCGTCTGTAATTACCAGTAGTCCCATTGTCTTTAATTGCTTGCCTAAGTCCATGATGTCATAAACAATCATGCGGTTATTGGTATCTACATTGGTCTTATGCGCAAACGCATTTAATGAACCATTGGTAAACAGCTCTAATTCAAGTGCAAGATTCTTTGCTTCTTTTTCGGGTTGCTCTAACAGCTTCTCTCTTAAAAGTGCCAATGTAGGAAGTTTTCCACCATTCTGGTAATCCTCATACACAAGGAACACACAGCGGTCAATAATGGACTTTTCTTTTGGTCCTATCCCTTTTTTATCCAGTTGCTCAAATAGAGAAAGGATAAATTCTGATTTGTCTATAACAGGATTTTTTCCTTCTCCATAATTTTCTACCATATCCATCGCATTGATATGATCATCACTGCCGGCAGCAATGTGAATAACTTCTCCGCCTAATGCCTTGAGCAATGCGGAATACTCGTTTTCGGGATCACAGACCAAGATATGATCATTGGTACTGAGTGCTAAAAACACAATCAATTCTTTCGCACTGAACGATTTCCCAGATCCCGGTACTCCGAGTAGAAATGCCGATTGGTTCAACAAATTTTCTTTATTTACCATAATCAAGTTATGTGATATGGCATTTTCGCCGTAGTAGATACCATCTTTATCCATGATTTCTTGCACACGAAACGGATTCAGTACCGCAAGACTTTCGGTTGTAAGGGTACGCAAGGCATTGATTTTACGCACTCCGATCGGTAAAGCGGTATTTAAACCATCCATCTGTTGGAAATTAAGTGGGGACATTTGACATAGATGCTTGCGTGCAGTTGTCATCAATGTGTCTGTGTCAATATCCAACTGTTCCTTGCTATCAGCTGTCAATACAAATGTTAAAACTGCAAACATCATTCTTTGATCTCTTGTCGTAAGGTCATCGAGAAACTCCTTTGCTTCTTTCCGTTGTTGCTCCATGTCATAGGGGATCACTGCAGAGAAATTGTTATTGGCATTCTGCCGTCTTTGCCAGTTTGTGATATTGGTTTCCACACCTAGCAGACGATTTTCTACTTCTCGTACCGCTTCATCTGTTGGTACCGGAATCACGTCAATGCTCATCATCATATTGTGATTCATATCCGTAAGATCCGCAATCATGCTATCCTTGATATAACTTGCATAATCCTTTAGGAAGAGAACTCGACCATATCGTTCTCCCATCACGAAGTAATCCTTGCGAAATTCAAAACTATCCGGACAGATATAATCTTTAAAATCATGACCTCTTTTCATCAACTGCTTTAGATCAAGCTGAAACGCAACTTCTTCGCCGGTTCGATAGAAATCATGCAAGATCTGTAATCGCTCTACAGAATTCAAAATTCTGCATTTGGAATCCAGCCTAGCTAGATGTGTTGTCATATCTGTGGTAACTCTCCTAAAATAGGTCTTTGCGTCTTCATAGTCTTTTCTAAATACAGAAACGGTAAGATACATTTCTCGAATCATACCGTTTGTTCCCATTGCTTTATCTAAAAGCATTTCATTGTATTCTTTTCTGTATATATCCAAGCCATCTTCCTTGAGGGGCAACAAAATTTCTTTTTCAAAATTATCTTTATTTAATCTTCTCAAAGAAATCGTAATCTTGGTTGTTGCGCCACTGTCAAAAGAATTGAGAAGCTCTGAATATTCAAGAAACATTGCTTCCTTATCTTCCTTGCTGGCAACCGCATAGTTAATATCTGTAAATTTATACGTCATGGAAAACTTATTTTTTCCTACCTTGAAGATTCCATCGTGATATACCGTATCAATCGGTATGATCTGCTGAATCTTTCTTGGAATCTTATATTTTTCTTTTTCCTGTTTATTTATGCTTGTGAGTGTTTTTATCACGTTTCAGCACCTCTCTTTCTTGTTCTTTGAAATAAGGCTGTAATATATCCCAATATAGGTTGTGTGTTTCCATCTTTATTGTTCTTGGCATCAATATCTCGCATTTGATCCATGCCCATATGATCTGTTCAGCACTCATCCCGTTATAAGTGATAAAGCCTAAAGCCGCAAAAGGAGCAACACCGACAATACACATCCATGACAGTGTTTCTAGTCCGAAATAAGGATGAAGGACGAAGTAAAGCAGGATTGCCATGATGCATGACAGAACAGAAAAAATGAATTGTCTGAGTGACAATCCAAAATAGATAGATTCCGTATAATTACGGATTTCCTTATTCACTTTTATTTCCATTGATATTAAGACCTCCAATCTTAAAAAAATGCACATTTGCACCCAAAAGCATTATTTGTTATACTGTTTTACAATACAAACAGGAGGGATCATTATGCCGCTATTTGCTGTATTGTCATTAGGTGCTACGTTTATATTATTGCTTATATCTGTATCCATGAAACTGGCAGGCAAGCTAAGACTAACCTTGCCATTCATCTATCTGCTCGTTGCTGTGGTCAGTACGTTTTTTACACGTTGGACAACAGAACACGAACAGCTTGTCTTGTATGGTTTGTATGCTTTAATCGTATTAAGCATACTTAGCTGGTTGAAATCATTAAAAGACTTTATCAGTGAAAAACGGTATGCCAAGGCTGTTGAAGATGATGTTTCATGGCAGATACAACAAGCAAAGAAACGAGGTATTCAACTGGAAGATGTCTATGTAGACTCTCAGGGAACACTTCGTTACAATGATACAAATGAACCCATCATCTAAGGTGCCAATCTCGGCATCTTTTTTTATAAGCCCATCATTTCTCTAACCACACGATCACTCATCTTAACTGCACCGACCAATACCAGCATATTGAATATCAGCTCTCCGACATAGCTCCATACCTGTGTCACTGCGGCAGCGTCCACGTCCACAGCAGGAGGGGAAGCGGCGAATAGTGAAAAGATGATACAGGCTAGTACTACAATAGCTCCTTCTAGGCATACTGCACAATATGATTTTAAAAATGACTTTCCAACATTTTGTGATGGTTCTCCCGCAAAAGTAGATAAAGGCACAGGCGCTATTGCTGTATAAAGATACAGGCGAAAGAAGCGACCATACACACTCATAATCATAACGAAACTCAATATGGTAATGAATAAGCCACCTATAAGGGTTACCGCCCATAAAGGAATGGAATCGAAGAAACCTACATCTTCGATTGCTGTTACCAGTGATTCAGGAAGAACTGTATCCGTTGCACCACCAAAACCGCCTGCGTTCATAATCGTTGATACAATCCCTTGCACGATTTCAAATAATGCAATCATCAGTTCCAGACCATAGGTAACCACACCCTTTGCAAGTGCAAATCGTATGAATATTTTCAAAGCATGTTCCGGCTTTTTCACTTCCGCAAAAGAGCCACATGTTTTGACCACACCAACTACAAAGAATAAAACAAGCAAGGCAAGACCAATCGCCATCAAAGCTCCATTGATTTGTTCAATGACCTGCCATATCCCACCACCTTTAAAATCTTTGGGGGATTGGGTAATGATTGCCCATATCTCTGCCAGTTTTTCATTCCAAGTATCAAGTGCATTTTGCAGGTTTTGTACAATCCAGTTATCGCTGTCCATCAGCCAACAATTAGATCAAGAATTTCTTTTGCAAACGTGATTACAACGCCACCTGCAAGCGTCATAAAACCATTGGCACGTTGGGATGGATCATGTGACTTTAAACTCAATCCAATCTGTACGATACCAAACCCTAATAAAATCATACCGATGGCTCTAACTAGTCCAAAGATAAAATCAGATAGATTATTGACAACTTGTAATGGATCGCCAGCCGCATGGGTGGGTGTCGCTCCAACGGTAAACATAACAACTGCAACTACATACATCGTGAATAAGATTTTTCCTCTACGGGAAAGTTTTTTCTTTACTACTTTCATTCTATAGTTCCTCCTTTTCGTTTTCATCAGATATGAAAACATAGTTTTCTTCTGTTACAAATTCTTGTGCTGCTGTGAACTCGTTGCTCAGTGTAATCGAAGCCACTGCATTGTGAATCTCTCCATGATGGAATTCCTTTGTGGAATCTCCGCTATCCGGCGTCATACCTACATTGGGATGTTTTATGATGTCATACTTTTTATCCATGATTGGTCGCTCTCCTCGTATAAAAAGAATAGCCAGTTCATTATCGAGCATTCTGACTTCATCAGGTGTCAACAGTTCACGACCGGAGTTTTGATAGTTGGTGGAATAGTTTCCACTGTGTCCTGTACTCTTTCCATACGTATTCGTGTCGATTGTACTTTTTCCGAGTAATTCTGAAACGTATTTATGTGTACTCTGCTCATTTCCACCAAGATAAAGAAATTCATCACAGTTTCCGACAATGCTTTCCCACTGTTTTTCAAACAATGCCTTCAGCTGTGCAAGGTTTTGGAGAATAATAGATACAGAAACTTCTCGACTACGCATAACAGACAAGATTTTATCAAAATCATCAGGTAAACTGACATTCGCAAATTCATCCATTAAAAAATGCACGTGGACAGGCAAGCGACCATGATATTTATGATCTGCTACCCAAAATAACTGTTGAAACAACTGCGTATACAAAATAGAAATCAGAAAGTTGAAAGAAGTATCATTATCTGGAATAATTGCAAATAACGCTACCTTCTTCTCTCCGATACTGCTCATGTCCAAATCATCTGTTTGAGTTAATTTTGACAAGGATTCAAGATTAAATTTCTCCAAGCGTGCTGCCAGTGTGATTTGAATAGATTTCAGTGTTTTCGCAGAACCTGAATGATAATCACGATAGTATTTCACAGCAATATGATTGGAATCTCTCATTTCCAGCCGATTAAACAATTCGTCTAAAGGGGATTGGTAATAATCGTCATCCTCATGCACATCGCCCGCACGAAGCATTTCCATAACCATGGGGAAATTCTGTTCTTCCACTGGTGCTTCATACCTTAGATAAAAGATTAAGAAAAGCAATAGCATAGATGCTGCAGTATCCCAAAAAGGATCTTGTGCCTGTGCTCCTTTTGGTGTCGTGGCTTTGAATAGATTGGTAACTAGCTTCTGCACATCATTATCTGAATGCAGATAGGCAAAAGGGTTATAGCAGTATGATTGATCCATATTGATTAAATCTAATACACGTACTTCATATCCTTGCTGCTTCAGCATATTTCCACAATCTCTTGTCAGTTCTCCCTTAGGATCAAGCACCACAAAACTTGTGTTTGCCTGTAATAGATTTGGTTTTGCAAAGAATCTTGTCTTACCAGCACCGGAGCCTCCGCAAATAAGTGCCAATACATTTCGCCGATGTTTTCTTCCGTTATAACTGATACGAACATTCTGTGTCAGTATCTTATCTTCTATGGGCTTTTTACTGGCATATTTTTTATTGAGGGCTGAAGTAGAACCCCACTTTGCGGAACCATGTTCTTCGCCACGACGATAGTTCTTCTTGGTCGCATGATAAATGGAAATACCCATACCATAGACACATAGAAAAAGAAGGATAGTTTTTAAGCTATCCTTTGACCATATGATATGAAATGGGGTATTTAAGGCTTTTGTCATTTCTGAAAGATGAGTGAATATCCCTCCTTCAAAAATGTATGGTGCAAATAACAACGCAACCCATACTACCGGAACAGTTCCAAATAGATATAGCAGTACATAGGATTGCCGATTTTTAACGTTCATTTCGCTCACTTCCTCTCATTCTGACATTGGCGTCAATGACTTTCATCAGGGTGTTGTCAATGATTTCCGTATCTTCATTCTCCTGGATCATTTGATTTCTTTTTTCATTCAAGGTGTTCAAAATAATACCGTAATCATATTTGTCTAGCCTTAACGTATAGATGACTTCTTTCATAAGATACCTTATCTTTCAAAACCGGCTTCTTTTACAGCTCTGTTTTTTACCAGTGCAGGTTCCATACGATTGGAAATTTCATCTGCAACTGCTTTGATGTTCATCAATTCCTTCTTAATGTCTTGTGGCTCTTTTCCATCCCCCTGTACACTAACATCAAACTCATAGCCATCTGTAGGAACGCCATACTGCTTGCATAACAGATAAGATGCAGCATACGCATACATATGACATTCATTTCGATCATACTGAGGATTGTTCTGTGCCATCAAGGCATGTGCGATTTCCATCGAAGTAAGCTGAAATACTTTATTTCCATCATCCAATCCGTTACGCATATAAATCTTGTTGCTATTATCATCATACAAGACCGCATATCCTTCAGGCATCTGCTCCGGTGTAACGGAAGAAAAAGAAACAGGGGATTTCTTTGCCAACGCCATGCATAGCATGTTGATGTCAAACTGCCTGCCATGTTCTTTGTGGTGATACTGTTTTGTCTGAGAAACATCATAGACTTTTTTCGCATTGTAGTATGTTCCTATGGAACCATCTTCTCGACGATACTCATCTCCGGGTTCCAGAATCAGGATAGGGTTGTTGAATTCTGAATTTTGGATATATACCTTTTGTTCTCTCCAATAGCGAAGATCTCCAATCTGTGTCGCTTCAGGGCGCTGTTCAGCCAACAATAACGCATTGTTAACGGAATAACGAGGAAAGGTTCCCTGTACATCAAGATACAACTGTAAAGAAGCCGGATCATTTCCTACCTTCAGTGCCATCTCATCTGCCATTGTATAGCACTTCTGACGATTCTCCTTGCTTTCATTTACAAATGCCTGCACCTCATCAGGTGTTCGTTCTTTCTTTGCCTGCTCTTGTTTTCCTGTGAACATATCATTAAAATAATTCATCATGTTTACCTCTCTTTTCTCTTTCTTTTCTTAGCTTCGGTGTGTTTTATATCCGCATGCTGTAATTGCTTTGCTTTTTCTTTCTGTGGTTCTGCTAATTTCTGTTCCTGTTTTTTCTTGATTTCTGCCAATTCTTTTTTCACGCTTGGCTTTGGAAGTTTAAAAGGTTCCCCCTCGATTTGTTTTGAGATAGGCTCGGATGGACGGGAGTTCTCCATCTTCGCCACCTTGGGGTTTACTGAAGCTTCTTCCTTCTGCAAAGGTTTCGTAAATATCTGTTCCATTACCTTTTCATTCTCTGACTTTTCCGGTTTTTCCTGTTCTAGAACATCCCTTTGTTTTTTGATACTGCGTGTTTTTTCAATGTCCGCCTTGATTTGAGCTGATTGGCTGACATCCGATAACTTAAAGCGATCCACGATGCGATCTACTCTGCTGGCATCTTCCTGTTTGACCATGACATCTACCATGCCATCTTCTGTACCTCGTCCATTACGTACAGCACAATACAAAATGCCATAACGTTTGGCTTCCTTTTTAAATTGATCAAAATCATCGACTTTGACCGTAAAGATCGTAAGTGGTCGTCCTGTTTTAATCAGATTTTCTAAACGTGTACGCCCTTTACTTTTTTTGTTGTCCTTTAAAATAGCATACAGCATGGTCGCAACTTCCTTCGCTGCTACGCCACTGATTTTTAAGGCAACTTCTGCACCATTCAAGCTCATCCTAATGACTTGTTCGGCTGCATCTCCTCCTGTGTTCAATTTGCGACTCCTCCTTTCTTTCATCGTCATGAACGACTTTCAGTTTTGCTTTTATTACTTCAGAACGCTTTGCGATATTTTCGCAGAGTACCACCTCCTTTCGTAAAACACCAATCTCAACAGTGAGGTTTTTGATCTTCTGTTTGAGCATGTTTTTGGTATCGTCATCATGCACACTGCGTAAACGATAGCGAAGATGCTTACGCTCATCCACCAGCGATTTCATCATTTTCTCCTGCTTCGATTGGTATGAAAAAAGCTGTTGTGAAGTTTCAATCTTGTGAACACACAACAGCCTTGTTTCTTTATTGATAGTTTCTAATTTTGCAAGATCTTCTCTCAATAAAAAATGAAGTCTTGCATTTGATACCTGCTTGTCTTTGGGAAGAATACCCAGTTTAAAACAATAACTGAGATACAATCCTCTTAGACCTTTAAAACTGCGTTGTTTTTTTAGAGAACCATGGAACCTTAACACTGTCACTTTTTGCTTAGGTTTCTTATCTGCTAATTTACGATGATCGTTTGCAAGTATTCTTTTACAAATGGCATCATAGGTATATTCTTCGCCAAGATTACGTGCCAGCTTGATTCCACGTTCTTTCCCTTGAGGACGCACTGTTATATCTTTTCCTTGTTTGATCGTATAGCCTTTTTGTCTGAGCAAGTAAAAAAATTGCTTGTCTGTCATAGATTGTTGAATCACTTCATCTACATCACTTTTAATGAGGTTCCGCCATGTCGGTCTGCCTTCCTGTTCTGCTTTCCACTCTCCATACTGTTTTGCTTTGCCACGTCGTGGGTTCTCTATGACAGATAGACCATATTCTTTACAAATGCGATCGGAAGCCTTTCGCATTTGCATATAGGTCTTGGTACAATCGTTATAACGGTATCCATCCCTAAAAGAAACAGAATTCAGCACGAAATGATTGTGAATATGTTTTTGCTTATCAAGATGGGTTGCGACAATAACCTGAAAACGTTCGCCCCATAATTCATTGGCAAGTTTTATCCCAATCTCATGTGCAATCTTTGGAGTACCTTCATTTTCCGCAAATGATTGATAACCATGAAAGGCTACGATCCCATCTTCTTTTCCATAACGCTTTTTTACTGCAAGCATTTCTGTTCTTGCTGTATGGATTGAGCAGTTGATACCGGATACAAATCGCTCTGTTGTTACTTCTGAAAAAGTAGCTTCTTCTCTCATGGCATAGCCGATAACATCCTGTAATGCTTCTGTACCTTTATCATCTATATCCTGTTTCTCGTAAAAATCAGGATTCTTTGTCTTTTCCGGATTTTCCACATAGATCACAATCTTGCCAAGCCATCCCTTGACATCCCAAATTGATGTTGTTGCCATATTAAAACTTCATTGACTTTGGCAAAATCACTGCTTCAGTTATTTTTGTAACTGCCTTTTCAAATTCTTTTACTGCTTGATCATATTGCTGTACATCAACGACGTTAAGCTGATGAGCCTTACGAGCGATTTGATTTAAGTTATTTCCCACAGCATGAAGTTCCTTCATCATGGCATAGTAATCTGCTGAAGGAGCTTCCACAGGCACAACACCGTTGATCAGATGACGAATATATGCCTCCTGTGATAACCCCGACTTCTTCACAAGATTTTTAAGATGTTGCTGTTCACGCCTATTCAATCTTGTAATTATTGCAATATTTCTTTTTCTCATAGTTCCTCCATTCTATAAACAAAAGGAAGCTGACCTATCATCAAACTTCCCGCTGTTTATCGTTCTCTATTTTGCTTTTTCATTTCTTTAACTGCAGATTCTACTTTGTAATCAACGATGTCACTGAGCATATCCATATAGGATATATCTGTTTTCATCCATTCTTGATAAAGTGCGTCAAGTGGATACTTCAAGGAAAGCATTGCTTTGGCTTCATCTGAAGATAGTGATTTTTCACTTAATGCCATTGCTAAATCCTCCTTAAAGACTTTCTCATAAGAATGCTCAATAATTTCAACAGGAGATAACCCTTTAAGTTTTTCAATGAATGTATTGTATTCATTTTGAACTTTATCATTGAGCATTTCATTTAACATTTTACTTCTATCCATTTCTATCAACTCCTTTCATATAAAAAGCCACTCAGTAATTAAACCAAGTGGCTATGTAGACAATCATCTTATTTCATTATGTTAAAAAATGCAGTTGCATCTTTCATGCCATATAGATAAAACATGAATCTCAACTCATATTCAAGCAGGCTTTGCAATTTTATATACCTTACTACGGTCTTTGCCTGTTCCGGTGTCATCGGCTCTGTCATTTGATCATTCAATAGAGTGGTCATAAAAGGTGTATCCAATATCGCCATTGACTCTTCATAATTGTTTTTATAATCCGAACTAATTTTCTTTAATGCACTCATACCTTGGCGATCTAAAGATTCAAAATGATAATGCAACATCTCATATATTTGCTCATATGCATTCATAATTCATTCTCCAACACATGTTCACTCGCTATAGCAAAATTGTTCAACATCTGCAAATAGGTCGAGCAATCCAAATGACCGCATAGATAAATTGCATAACGCTTCATATCTTCTATTCGACTTTCTAATTCTAAATAATGAATCATTGCTTTATGTTCATCGTCTGATAATTGCTTTGGTTTCTCATATTCAAGAAAATTTAACATATTGTGATATTTATCCATAATTTCGTTTCGTTCCATGATGAGGTGTTTATAATCATCATCACATTCTTCTAGATATTGTACCGCCCTCGTTAAAGCGTTCTCTAGTGTAACACTTTGAATACTATCTCTCGTTAACTCCATAACATCAACCTCCTATTTATCTATATACACTATAAACAATATCGAGGAATTAGACAAATGTGCAAATTGTCTTTCATTTAGTGCGTTAGAAGGTATGTCATATAAATTGCATCGATTAATTGCCTTGGTATAATTCACAACCTGTATGTTTAGAAAAAGAGATGGATTTCACTTCATACCATCCCTTTTCTTAAATTCATCCCAAGATTCAAAAGTATCATCGCCAAACAAAAACCAAATAGTTTCAAAATGATTTATAAAGAAGTTTCTTATTTGTTTCCATAGGCTTCTCACGCTACCACCTCTTTATTTTTTTACACATGACTCCATTTTTAATCTTACCAAACACCGATAAACTGGGATTTATCTTCTGATTTTTCCCTCGTCTGTACAATAATCTTTAACCCCGCAATATGGGCATTTTATTTTATGTTCCTTCATTAAATGTACTTCAAAAATCATTTGCGTCCATTTTGGGTGAAATTCTTTACCACAATTTTTACATTTAAAATTATGTTTACTCTGTACCGTTGCAATTATCAAACATATTATAATAGCAAAAATAATTACTCCGACTAAACAAATGATAATAATATCTTCCATTTTATTACCTCCACAAATTCTAATTTATATACTCATTTTAGCATAATTGAATATAGATTACTATGCTAAGAAAAGGGTGCTAGGGAATCATCCATAGAAAAAGGAGAAGGATAGTGGTTAAGGCTATCCATATCCAGTGCTTGCTGGTATAGTGCATTCTATTCTTAATACTTGTGTATCCATATACGTATTTTGCTTTACTAGCTCAAAAGATTTATTATTCAAAGATAACTATAAACTGGGATTTTTATTATTTTTTCTGAAGATAAAATTACTATCTATACAAATCATTTATCTACTGTTAATACCTTTGATACTTCAATTCTTTTTTGCAATGATTCTAATTGTCTAACTGCACTTTTATTAAGTTTTTCTAGTCTTATTGATTGCGTTATTCCAGCTTCTATATATTCTGCATTTAACACTTCAAGATTTGCCAAAATCAATAATTGTTCAATTGTTGCATAATCTCTTATATTACCTTTTAGTTTCGGATTTTCATTTTTCCACTCACGAGCTGTTTTACCAAATAATGCTACATTTAACAAATCAGCTTCACTTGCATACACAACTTTTTTCTGATTATCATTAAGGGTTGGAATAAGATTTTCTTTTATAGAGTCGGTATGCACTAAATAATTTATTTTGGTCAACTCTCGGCGTACATCCCAACCTAATCGCTTTTGTTCTTCCAATTTCAAACGCTGAAATTCTTTGATCAAATATAGTTTAAATTCCACCGAAATCCAAGATGCAAATTCATATGCAATATCAGATTGTGCATATGTTCCACCATATCTTCCTGCCGTTGCCTTTAAACCAATAGCGTTCGTTTTGGCACACCATTCTTTTACACTAATTTTATAACTGTTTAATCCTGCATTACTTTTAATTATGGCGAATTCGCCATAATTAAAATCTGGATTATACATACTTTCCCATACACCTAAAAATTCAATTGTATTACGATTTCTTAACCAATCGGATATAAAAAATTCACCATCTTTCGATTTCAACATATCTGTAAGTGATATAAAATCCTTATTATCAATCGTTTTCACCGAGATTTCATTATCTAATACTTTTAATTTCTCCATAATTTTCTCCTTATTAGTACCTATTTTTTTACATTTATTATTGCACAAATAATCACTATCTCTCTTACTAAATCTATTATTGTATCTCCACAAATTCAAATTTATAATCTTACAATAAGCTCCCTTTTAATCCTTTTTTAAAAACTAAAACTGCTCTTTGTGTGCCTAAAAATGACATAGTGATTAAACGATAACCGCTCTTCTCCATTTCAGCTATTTTCTGATCAATTTTATTTGTCACATTTCCTACAGAGATATCATCTACTAATTCAGTTTTATACATTCTTGTCACCTCACTTACAAATTCTAATTTTAACTACAGTCATATTAACATTGAATTTGATAAAGTACAATATATGAAAAAGAAAATTAAGGCTACAACAGAAAATATCTTTATCCTTTTTCGTATTCCTTGAATTTCTCTTTTCTTGTTTTAGTTGGCTGTATTCCTAATCTAATACAAAGGTTATCATTCACATCCTTGTAATGTTGTGGTGGTTCATCAAGGCAGATATAATTAGGCATTTTCACTTTCATATTTTCAATAATCAACTTTGTTGCCATTCTACCTGTCCTATCTAAATCTAAGTGAAATACAATCGTATTTACCTTAGGATGATCTTTTAGAAACTGTATCAATGCTAGGGGAATCTTGATTTCTTTTGTTTCATTTTGTGGAGCATATGCACCAGTTAGTGCTAGAATATACTCCTGATTAAATTCTTTTTTATCAAGGATAAATAGGGTAGCCTGTGATAAAACATCAATAGGTGCTTCATTTACATGAACGATTCTACAATCAGGATCTGCTGATTCAATACAAAAGCTGTATCGCTTATCACTTCCAGCTGCATCTCCTTTGAAATCACTGTTGATACCACGTAATGCAACATGACGTGCTTTCTGTGTTTCTTTATCATAACCAACAAAGGCAACATTTTTATAGGTCCTTTTCGTTTCCTTATTTTGATACTCACACTGATAAATCAAATAATGTGCAATACAGTAATGAATTACCTCATATGCGATTCCTCTACCTAACAGGTAATCTAAAGTTTCCTGATTGCTTTTCGATGGTAAGGGACGCTGCAGCTTCTTGTCTTTTTCCTTTTCTGAATAAGGAACATATTTAAGTGCTTTTAACTCCATGTTGCCCGCAAGAATCTTTGCAGCTTCCAAAAAGGAATAGTGATCTACTTTAATGAGAAAATCCAAAGCTGATTTTCCTCCTATTCCCATAGACTGCCAATGCCATAATCCATTAGATATATGCAAGCTGTCGTGATTTCTTATACAATACGTATCATGTGAGATCTTTTTCAATCGTTCAGGCTGATAGTTAGAAAGGTAAGTGAGTAAATCTACCTTTTTTATTTTTTCCAGTTCCGCTGGCTTGATATATGCCATAACCTCTGCTCCTTTCAAATGAAAAGAGAACCATATTTCAGGCTCTCCTAACATTTCAATCATTTTATTAATCATATAAACCAATCATTTGCAACCATCTCATACAATCATGATAACCTAATTTGTAGATTTCTAACTGTTCATAATTATCCATCATTCGTACAACACTAAAAAATTCCTGTAAGGCTTTCATATCTTCTCTTGAATATGTTTCCTTTTCCAATTCAGTATCATCACTCAGTGAAGATATAAACGGATAGTCCTCTTCTAATTTATCTTTTCTTTTTTTCAGTTCTCGATACTTATCTGATAGATTACATAATTTTTTTGTAGGTACATCATACATTCTTGTAACAAATGGACTACGCAATGTGATATACTCATCATCCCATAAATCAATAAATTTCATAAGCTCCTCCTTTCCCACTTTTATTATAGAAATGGATAGCCATATTCGCAAATGTACGATGAGCGTTATCTTTCTCTTTGTCTTGATCTTCGATTTGTTTCCCTGTCATCAACTGTATCAATTTCATTCTCATCAATAATCGAAGGCTCTTTTTCATCAAGTTTCAATTCGATGGTCAGTTTCGCAAGCCTTTTGCTTTTCTCCTGTAATTTATCTTCATGCTCAAATGGTTTATTTACCTCTATTTTAGCTGTTTCCAGTTGTGATTGAACCAAAGATAAGGTTGTTTCTGCTTTCTCTTTGATTTTCTCAATACCATTCAGTGCGTTATTGATCCTTGTAAGATTTCCGGATTTATCGCTTCCTAACGAAATTGTATATTCCCATCCATGTTCTAATGTGAGCATATATTCAGCATTAAATTGATTAAAAGAAACTTTCATATCGAATCCTCGATAATTGCCAATCAATACAGGTTCTGAGGATGTGTGTTTTCTACAAAGTAAAAGCAGCATGTTGCCTGCTTCTGCTTTGTCCTGATAATGAACACCACCTAATTCCATACCAATAAACTCCTCTCCATCTAAAAGGGGATGCTGATCTCTTATCAAAATATCTTTTTGAGTTAATTGAATGATTTCTTTATTCAATGCAATCTGTTTGGGATACGTTTTTAAAATACTGTCTTGTAATTCATAGATTTGATTTTGATAACTGGCTTTCAACGTATTCAGCTTATTGACTTCCATCTCCAGATTGCAACGTTCCATAATTTTAGGATCACCACAGGCAATCGCCTTGATTGCAGCATACTCCATAACTGCATCATCAATTTCCTCCATGGATCTTTGCGGTGTTTTCCCTGTCAGTACCTGTGAGATAAACTGCTGTTTCTTTTCTATGGTCTGATACAAATAGGCATCGAATGTTCCTTCGGTCACATATCGGATGACATGCACAGTTTCATTGATATTGCCTTGTCGGATTCCTCGTCCACGCCGTTGCTCTAGATCTCTTGGTCGCCATGGACAATCAAGATCATGCAAAGCAACAATCAAATCCTGCACATTCGTGCCGGCACCCATCTTGCTGGTACTCCCAAGTAAGATACGTACAGATCCTTGACGTGTTTTCGCAAACAATTCTTTTCGTTGAATATCTGTTTTAGCATCGTGGATAAACGCAATTTCATTGGATGGTATGCCTTTTTTTACCAGTTTCTTTTTGACTTCTTCATAGACATTATTGAATACTGACACATCATTTGAATCTGCTATGACATCATCATTGATATTTTTAGAATCTGCTGTTGGTGTAGATAAATCGCAAAACAACAACTGAGTGCCTTTGATATCTGCTGAATCTTCCCATAGTTTGTATACCTGCTCAATACAAGCATTGACCTTGCTTCCTTCATGTTCCGGTAATAATGGATTCATTAAGCGTTGATCTAATGCCAGTTTTCTTCCATCCGATGTAATCTTCAGCATGTTGTCCTCATATGGCTTTACTTCACGATTTCTTATTTTCTCTGCTCGTTCTCCCAGTGATTTTATCATCTTCTCCTGTTCATCACTGGCGGGAACAGATATAATATCGAATTGTACTTTGGGTACTGGTAGATTCAACATTTCCGGTGTCTGTATGTCTGCGACCTCACGAAACATGGTCATAAGTTCAGGCAAGTTATAAAATTTAGAGAATCGTGTTTTCATCTTAAAACCTTTTCCATCTGGCGATAGTTCCATAGCAGTAACGGTTTCTCCAAATGTAGATGCCCACGCATCGAAGGATTCAAGTTCATTTTTTTTCAACACATCATATTGAAGATATCTTTGCATCGTATACAATTCTGCCATGCTGTTTGATATCGCAGTTCCCGTTGCGAAAACAACACCACGATATCCTGTAAGTTCATTTAAATACTGTGTTTTCATGAATAGATCAGAAGCACGCTGAGAATCAGTCTGTGATATCCCTGATACATTTCGCATTTTGCTGTAAAGAAATAAGTTCTTGAACAGATCCGCTTCATCTACAAACAGCATATCAATGCCCAATTGTTCAAAACAAAGAATATCATCCTTTTTGGTAGAATCATTGAGCTTATCCAATTTGCTTGAAAGTTGATACTTCATTTTTTCTAACTGTTTGATTGTGAAACGTTCTCCATCACTTTCTTTTAACATTTTAATATTATTAGAAATCTCTTCTACCTGATTTCTAATTTGGATTCGTTGCCGCTCTGCTGAAATCGGCATTTTGATAAATTGGCTATGTGTGATGATGACGCCATCCCAATCTCCGGCAGCAATACGTGCAAAGAACTTATGGCGATTTGCTTTGGATAACGTATCGGTTGTTGCCACCAAAACATTTGCACTAGGATATAAACGATAAAAATCCGATGCAAAATCACCGATGATGTTATTCGGCACTACATATAACGGTTTACTGCAAAAGCCAAGTCGTTTACTTTCCATCCCTGCAGCGATCATTTCAAATGTCTTTCCTGCACCTACGGAATGAGCCAATAGGGTATTCCCGCCATAGAGGATACGGGCAATGGCATCTACCTGATGCTTTCGAAGAGTAATATCAGGATTCATACCGATGAATGATAAGTGACTTCCATCATAGGTCCGATTTCTAATAGAATTAAATCTCTCATTATAAATCGTACATAATTGTTCTCTTCGTTCAGGATCTTTCCATATCCAATTACTGAATTCTGATTTTATCAAATCCTGTTTATCTTGTGCGATAGCAGTTTCCTTTTTATTCAATACACGTACTTCTTTTCCGTTTTCATCAGTAGTCTTATCAAACACTTTAACATCTCTTAGATTCAGCGTATTCTCAATAATTTTATAGGCATTGACACGATGTGTTCCAAAGCTTTTCGTCGCTTTTACACCACAATCAAGCGATTTTCTCGTTACATTCCATTCTTGTGTGCTTGTCACAAATTGAATATCTATGGAACTGCGATAATAGCTAGGTGTATCCAATAATTGATACATGAATTCTTTATAGAGTTCTCTTGGTATCCATGTTGTTCCAAGACGTACACTAATATCTCCTGCTTTGATGGGTTCCGGCTGAACCTGTTCCAACGCAGTTACATTCATCTGATAAAGTTGTGGTTCTTTCATTGCTGCATGTTTTGCATAAATCAGTTTCTCTCTCACATTTCCTGATAGATATTCATCAGCTGTTTCATACACAGGATTGCCATTTTCATCTTTCTTCTCAGGATTTGGATAAATAACTCCATTTAAACTCTGTATAAGTTCTGGCTCTTCCATTTCAGATATTTGTGTCATAAATGAAAAATCAACATGACCTTTTTCTGACATACAGACAATTAGAGCTTCATTTGCTGATTTTACAGAAGCAAGCTGTTTGCGAGGTTTTATGGTTCGTTTATAAAAAATATCTGCTTTTTTCTTCAATGTCTTATCTTCATTCAAGACTTCTAACGAGCAAATTAGGTTGTAAGAACTGTCATCCTGAAATGCTTGTTTATTTCCTCGACTATTCAATAAATCATATTTGTTGGTAAAAGAATCATAAAGGTCATGAAGCTGTGTCTGCTGCTGTTCTATCTTATCCTGTGGATCATCATCTGTCTGATATACAATGAGCTGTCGCATGGCATCACGAATTTGAATCATGCCTCGTATACGATTTTCTCCTGTTTTTGAGGTAGTGTACGGATACATCCTACTATTCTCACGATAATAGATAGTTCCATCTACGATACAGTAACTGTAATTACGTACTGTCGGATCTGCGGGAATGGATTGATCTTCTTCATCCACATATAACGAGGAAGCCATGGATATATCTGATTTGATATTACTCATTGCATCTTCAAGCAGCTGTTTAATATCTGCATTTTCATAAGGCTTGCAAGAAGTAGATACACCATACTGTGAAGGTTCTTCCACCATCGTACCCAAGCACATCTCAGGATGATTGACAAAATATGAATTCATGACGATACCATCCTTATTGCTCATGACATCCAGCCATTCAGGTTCATCAACAAATGGTCTTTCTCGTTTTTGTAGAAATAAAATATCACTGGTCACTCTTGTGCCTGCATTTAATGAAAAGGTATCATCAGGCAGACGGATTGCGCCCAATAGATCAGCACGCTGAGCAATATACTTTCGTACGTTCCTATTTTTCTTGTCCATTGTGAATTTAGAAGTCAGAAATACAACAATACCACCAACCTTGACTTTATCTAGTGCCTTAGCGAAGAAATAATCATGAATCATGAAGTGCTGCTGATTGTATTTAGGATCATATACCGGTAATTGACCATAAGGAACGTTGCCAACCACTGCATCGAACAGATTATCAGATAGTTCTGTCTGTTCAAATCCCTTTATATCAATTGTTGCCTTTTGATATAGTTGCTGGGCAATTCTACCTGAAATTGAGTCAAGTTCTACACCATAAAAATTGCAATCCATACCTTCCGGCTGCATCCCCATAAAATTTCCAATACCACAAGATGGTTCCAGCAGGTTTCCTTCTTTCAATCCCATATCCATCAGCTTTTGATAAATTGCTTCTATGATGATTGGAGGTGTATAAAAGGCAGTTAGAGTAGATTCTCTCGCTGCCTTGTATTCTGTATCATTCAATACTGCTTTCAATTCTTCATATTCGTTTTTCCACTTTTCTTTGGTGTCATCAAATGCATCTGCCAAGGCACCCCATCCTACATAGTTTGATAGGACTTGCTGTTCTTCAGGAGTAGCTAATCGCTGTTCCTGTTCCAGCTGTTTTAACAGTTTTATTGCGGATACATTATTTTGATATTTCTCTTTCAATCCACCTGAGCCTAAGCTATCATCGGTAATTTGGTAGTTGCGACGTTCTGTATCAGATACATTAGGATATAGTTTCCTAGGAATGATGATTTCTTTCTCATTTCTAGGCATATCAACGAACGTTTCTTTTTGAGTTGGTTTTGTTTCTATATTTTCTTGATATGGTATCAAGGTAGTCAAAGTTTTAGCTATGGTTTCTCTTGAACTTAATATTGGCTCATATGGCGTGTAAATTTTCGGTGCTTTCTTCTCAACACGAAAAAATGGTCTGTTTTGATCATAAAGATAACCATTACGATAATCATGAAGAATCGCTTTCTCAAAATCCTCAATATCTACTTCTATCATTCCATCTCCATCATAACTATCGGAGAATAGATTTAAGATAACTTCATCTTCATCAACCACTTCAATTTTTCCATAGATCTGTTTATTCTCATATTGAAAGAAAACAATATCTCCGTCATTATAACGTGGCTGTTCATTTGAAATTACTGGATCATACGAATATCCTGATTCACTGTTTTTTGTTAGGTCACTGCCTTTTCTTTCCGCATACAGCATACTGATTTCTTCACGAAGAATCATTGCCTTATCAAACAGTGGATTTTCTATTTGTTCATAAACTATTTTATTCAGAAATAAGATTAAATCTTCTAACCCTCCTATATCATTTAGCATCATTTGGGTATCAGAAACCGCTGCTTCAAAATCCGTTTCTTGATACTGATTCTTGAAATTGTTTGGATCATATTCTGCCATAAACGTAGTCAAAGTTTTGGCTATGGTTTCTCTTGCACTTAATATCGGCTCGTATGGCGTGTAAATTGTCGGTTCTTTCTTCTCATGAAAAAGAGAATACGTTCCATAATAGAACTCCAATACATGGGATAATTCCTCATTCATCTGTTCATGATATTGTGAACCTTCCTCAGTATTGCGAAGTGCAATATGCATTAGATCCAAAACATGCTCTATGTTATCTTTTTTACTAAGGAATGAGAACAATGCCTTATCTTCATTAAAGAACCCGTAAGCTATGCGATAAGGGCGGATATTATGAAATGGCAGATGATAAAAGAAATTCTCGATTTCCATTGTAATCGTATGTCGCTCATGATCTTCCATACCTGCTTTTTCTTCTGTTGTAAGATATTTATCATGTGCAATCAAATAAGCAATTCTATCTGCCACATCTTTCCATTTCAACAATGTCTTTGCATAGGGCTTATTATAAGAACCGGTTTTGATTTCAATTCCTTTGCTGTCAGACAAGTATCTATTATTTCCTGCCATTCCCCAAATATTTTTCAAGAATTTTATACGCTCTTTTTTATCATTATGATTTCTGTAAAATGATAACGTATCATACTTTTGATTGGTGCGATGCTCAGCAGTCAAGACTTCATCAATTGTATCCTGTGTAATAAAATATGCATAATCAGGTTCATGATAATCTGCTGCACGAAAATCTAAATGAGGAATCGCTATATATTCCATAGCAGTGATCATTTTATCCGGTGTATACTGTTTCCAGTTCATGAGATCGTGATTCTGCTGATAAGCTTGATTGAATTCAAATAAATCCTGTAACGTTCGATCATAAAAATCTTTTGTCTTGAGAAGCTCAGCTACTTTAGGCGGACCATCAACAAATCCCATATGATAATATTCTCGAAGCTCCATCATATGGTCACTAACTTCAAAATTCATGTTTTGACACATATACAATAGCTTTACAGATATATCTTTATATTCATAATCATTCAGCTTATCCAAATCTTCCTGTGGCATATAGCGTCCTGTTTCCAACAGATTACGAATACCTTTTGACACATCCTCCCAGCTTAATGATTGTTTATCAAATGACGTAACGATTCCTTTTCCCCATGAAATGTGAATACCATCCCCATCCCATGTATAGGCAACATGCTTATTGTCGATGATAAAACCATTGCTGCCTTTTTTATATAAATTCTTCAGCATTTGGACATTCTCTTTTATTGGTAAATCAAGTGATAGAAATAATGCAATTTGTATCTTAGAATCCCGTTCTTCTGTACCTTCTGCCAGTACCGCATCTACGATATGCTGAGGCATAGAAAAGGGGAGCTTTTCTTTATTTTCAGCTGGTTCAAAAGATTCTATTTCAAATAGGTTCAATTGCTGTTCCTGTGTAGAAAGAAGTGGCTTTATAGGAATAGAAACCCATGCATTTCGTTGAATCATATCCTCTGTATATGCAGTAATAACATCCCATGTAACATACCCTTCAAACTTCGGATTAAGATAACTTCCTTTCCAGACCCTTAACATATCTTTTTCTTCACTGCGTTGAAATCCAAGTCTTTCTTCTTGATACAGAAATTCAATGATTGTGGTGGTAAAACTTTCTTTGATATAAGCAAGGCGATGTTCCTTATCATCAAAGAACTGAAAAACTGTTTGAATATCTTTATTCTTGTGGGAACGGAAACGGTCATATTTGAGAAGTTCCTCAAACTCATCTTGCGTAAAAAAAGCAGGTATGGAAGACTTCGTACCTGCAGTTTCTGTATTTAAATGAAGATCAGTTCTTTCTTGATCAGTTCGTGAATCGTTTCCTCGATGTTGTTCATCTGACGTATCCATTCCATTTGGTTGACTTCCTTGAGTTGCTCGTTGACTCCCATCTTTTCCTTCATCTGCGTCATCAGCTGTTCTTTGCGTCGATTGGCTGTCTTGTCTATCTCCATTAGATGTTGATTCAAGGTCTGTGTTGTCAAATAATTCGTAAACAGAATCGGATGGTGTTCCTTGAGATATTTTCTCCTCATCAATCCGTACTTGCCTAACTCCACCGTCTTCTCCGGTTTCAATGTGAGATTGGGTATCTGATACTCTCCCATCTGTATATAATTTAGTTCCATATGATTCCTGACTCCTTTCCATCGTGGTTTCTTTTTCATCTTCATTGTAGTTTTTTACAGACTCATCGGCAAATGTGCGATTCTCATTGCGTTCTAACAACAATACCGTTCTTCTGTTTTCGTTGATAATCATCTGCGACATATCTTTCACTGGCACACCAACTGCATTGATACTAGTTCCCGTAAACAATGAAATCTGTCGCAAGTCATCTTCACTGATATAATCCTCTGCATGAATACCACAACGAGTCAACACAGCATAAGCAACACTGGCATTGATAACATTTTGATAAATGATTGCTGTATTCTGTTCATCTAGTTCCTCAAGCATAGTTCCTTCTTTACAGTATTGTAAATCATTTAAATAATCTTTGATATTATCCTCTACGATGTTAGCTGTTGAGGATAGGATTGCGGAAACGAGTTTATCCTTTTGATTTAATGGACCGAATTTATCTATCAGTGTTTCTATGACTTCTGTTTCATATTCCAATTTCATATTCCACACAGGAACCTGACGATGTTGTTTTGATGCTCTCGTGTCTGATATATCAAAATAATATTTTAGTCTTGCGTTCCCCTGATATTCGTCATCAAATACTGCGATACCTTTTGAACCGCTTTTAATCCACAATCCATAGCGCCGGTTCCAATCTTCCATTTCCAACACTGCGGTAGCATCAGGTCGCTGTGCATAGATCATGACCATATCGCTAAAGGGTAAACGATAGTTTTTACATGCTACTTTCAAAAACGCAGTCCAGTTTTTCTCATCTTTTGTGATTCGTTTTAATGTTTCTTGATATAGTTGTGTTGCCTCTTCATATCGAATTGCCATATATGACACCTCCTTTGATCATTACATAATTTTATCTGCTAACATCTTTCTTTTGCGGTGTAGATAGTTCCTTGTTTTTTTCTCTTAACTCTGTCCGCATAGATTTTATCCCTCCAAGAAAACTTTTACAGAAGTTTTCTCGAACTTCTGTATCGCATTCTTGAAGAAAATCTATATCAGAATTCTTTATTGCCCATATCGTATTGAATTTATCATCTAATGAGTTTTCCACAAGATTGCTCTGTGCATAGGAAAACACGTACTCTTTAAGCTTTGGATTTTGATCTAATGCATTCACTAAGTCAACCAATGTTATTTGGATAAAGGAATCGCTTCTCTGAATACCCCTATGATAATAATCTAGCTTAGATAATTCTTCACGTATCTGCCATTTTTCAAATTTATTTCTAACAACAGGGGACTGTTGAATATCCTCTAGCGTATATTGTGAATACCGATTGATAAATTTTCTCGCTGAATCAAACTCCTTCTTTGTCATCAGATTACTAACTTCACTTGTTTTATCATTCATTTTTTATCCATCCTTTCTCTATACCGTTCTTTGGGTATGTAAAAGGGCGATTGAACTGCATCGCCCTTACGCTATTTCTTTTTATACTTTTGGTAAAACCTAACCTCCAAATAAATTCTAAGTGCCAGTATGGCTATCATGGCACCAAGCAATATCCATATACTATTCATTATCATTCTTTTTTCTGTTTTTCAGATAAAGTAAAGAACCAATCACAAACAATGAAACACCAAAAAGTAACACTGCTTTTGATGTGTCTGTTTCATCTCCTGTTTTTACAACTTCCTGTTTTCTTTCATCACTCATGGTTACTTTCATACCATCTTTTGCGACAAACGTGATACTTTCTGCCTTTTTATAACCATTTGGTGCAGTAATTTCTGTCATGACATATTCCTTGCCTTCAACAAGATAACGTATGATGTGGCTATCTTTTGTAGATGTCCATTGATCAATGACCTCATTTGTTTTTTTGTCTGTTACAGTAATGATTGCACCCTCTAGTTCTCTTTTGTTTGTTATATCCACTTTACTAAACACAATTTCTGTCGGTTTATTCTCGCATTTGATTTCAAGCTCCATACCATCAGTTGTTACTATCGCTTTATAAATATGATTGTTCAATGAATATCCATCAAGTTGCTCTGCTTCTTGAATATAGTAAGTTCCTAATTCTAGATCATTAAAATAGGCAACAGAATCATCGCCGGTCATTGCGGTTGCCACTACTTCTGACATATCTTCTTTTACAGAAAGATTGAAAGTAATTCCACTCATGATTTTTTCAGAATGAATGGTGTCTACTTTTCTCACTCTGACATTTCCTCGTGCCAGTTTGTTTTCTACTTTACCAGCATCTCCAATGTGAATCGTATAACAAGATACATCCTCTCCATGATAAGAAACTTCAAAATCATATTCCTTGTCATTCAGTTTGTACTGGCTGTTTGTTGCCAGTTCCTTGATGAAATAAACGCCATTTGGGAGGTCTGGTACATCGACAAGATGTCCCTGTTCGTCAATTCCTGTAGTCGCAATCATAGAGCTGTTTTTGATTGCTACTTGTTCCTTATAGTCGTAAATATCCTCACGAGCATAGATTCCAAAGACAACATCTTTATAGGCTTCTTCATTCTTAAAGTAGCTCTGTTGTTCCATAACTTTTTTCATATCAATATCAAAAGAAGGTCGTTTATTTTCAAGAATAGAAGTAACGATTTGAATGGTTGTTGATTGGTTATCCTCAATACTGAAATAATGTTTGTTTGTATCAGTAATATAACCATGTGGTGTCTTGCTCTCCAAATAATAATAGCGACCAACTGGAAGTTTCTTGCTTACTCTTGCTTCTAAATCACTCTCCAGTATCTGCACTTTTTCATTAGCTTTGTAATAGACGTTGTTGCCAATCTTAATATCCTCTGCTGCATAGATTGTGATTTCAGCATTTAGCAAGTTGGATTCATTCCAAACAGGGGAATATGTCGTACCAAATTCGTTTTGACCAGTAATGACCTGATTAAATATTTCTCCGGTCTTGTTCCATTTTAACGTTCCCATGACAAGTTCATCTTTCATTGTTACCTTTTGAATTTCACCAGTATCCTTGATTTTAAATTCAATATCATTCGTTAAAGCAAAGCCATAAGGGGAACTTTCCTCATGCAGAATATAGGTTTTATTGATTTCCAATCCCTTAATGAGATGTGGCTTAATACTTCCATCCTCATTTTCCCCATCTTGTCCTGATATCCAAGTATCAAAGATTTCTCCCTGTTGTTCTTTAGGATATACCGTTAATAATGCACCTTCTATTTCTGATTCATCTGTAATGTCTTGTTTGTATACTTCAACCTTCGTCATTTCATTTAAGACTTCGTTGCGATATTTAATGACTGGAATGCTCTGACCTTGATATGTTCCATCAACTTTTAAAACATCTTTGTTTGTCGCATAACCAATACTTGGTTTAATTTCTTTGATTTCATAAGTTGATAATGGATAATCAGCACTAAAATCAACAAGCCCCTTGGAATCAGATATTGCTGTTTCAATCAGTGTTCCTTTTTCAACTACTACTTTGCCAGTTGCTGATTTAATATCTTTAGTTGCATAAACACCAAATGTTGATCCAGCTAATGGTTTCTTTGTTTCAGAGTCCTTTTTTATCACACTCATATCTAATTTTTGACGTTCATTGAAATAAGTCACAGAATCAAAAACAAGTTCAGTATTCTGATCTTCATATTCCAATTCTGCATACTGAATGTCATGAGTAATGATGAATCCATTAGGCGCTTTGATTTCTTCGACTTCCAGTTTTGATAATGGAAGTTTCTTTGAGGTGGCAACACCATCTTTTCCTGTTGTAATAGTATCCAATACCGTACCAGCTTTATACATGATGCTTCCATCTGCTGGATCAAGTACATCTTCTCTAGCACGTACTTCGTAAATTGCACCTGCAATACCTTGCACTTCATAATGGAATTGGATGTTTCCGTTCTTATCCTTTCCAACCGAAGTGAGGACTTCTCCTTCTTTTTTTACAGATACCTGTCCTTTGACTTCTTTATTAGACATTTCTATCTCCACAACTGGCTCGCCATCTTCATCTTTCCCTGATACATTAGAAGAGGTAATTTCAAAGACTTTGGATTCTTTTGCGATTACGAAATAATCTGGCGCTGTAATTTCTGTCAACTTATATTTAGAAGCAGGCAAAGGTACTGGTAGTTTTACTTTTGCTTTGTCATAACTCTCGTTCTCTTCATAATTTTTATCAGAAGCAAAGAAATCCACTATTTTACTACCTATACTGATCCGATTATCTGAGTTCGTCGTAAATTCAGAATACCAGCTAGAGCCGACCTTCATGGAAATATAGCCATTGTCGTCGGTACGAATCGTTTTCTTTTTATAATTCGTTATAGCCTTTTCATCTTCATCTAACATCTGTACCTTGAATGTTGCATAATTGAGTGATACGTTTTTACCTGTTTCCGCATCTTTCTTCACAACTTGCACATAAGAATCAAATGGACGGTTGTTGATGTAGAAATGCACACTTTCATCCGTAGAGGAACCAATGTGATTACCTTTTTCATCTTCACCATAGACGTAAGTCTGTCCGTCGGTTGTTTCAGCAACATAAAAGAAAAATGGTTCAGCATATAATTCTGTTTCCTGACCATTTGTACCTTTTGATGTTTGTTGTACTACATAAGCTCCATAAGCTAGATCAGGAGAATAGGCAGTTCCTGTATTGTCAGTTTTCATAACTGTATATTCCTTCTTTGTGCCACTCTTCTTCGCCAGTTCGATTGCTTGATGGATATTACCTTTTGCTTCATCATAATATTTCTTAGCCACTGCTTTGAATTCTGCATCTACTTCAGGTTTTGTAATTTCACTATTCTCACCATCTGTAATAAATTTCGCAATTTCAAATTTTCCTGTACGTACTTTATCTGAAGCTTCGACTTTTACTAGAAAGTGATATGGTTCTCCATCTTGTACTATCATATCTTTTGTGACTGGGTAATAAAGATCAGATTGTTCATAACCTTTCGGAGCCTTGATTTCTTTCCAATAATACCAACTGTTATCATCAGCAGAGCCGAAGTAAAGACCCTTTTTACCATTCTTGTCTGTATAGGCACTGGTATCTGCATAACCATTTTTGTCTGTAGTGACTTCCATGACTTTCTCGCCTTTATGATAAAGAACCTGTTTTCTGTTCTCTGGATTGTAAATATCATTGGCTGCGTAAAGACCATAAACTGCATCACTTAAGACCGCATCTCCCTGTGTCTGTTTACTTCCTGTAGAAGTATTCGCACTAGGCACTATGCTGTTGTTTTGATTGAATTCTTCTTCTGTTAGACCGTTCATGACCTTATGAATATCCTCGTCAAACTTGTCTAATTGAATGGATAAAGTAAAACGCTGGTTATCTTTTGTTAGATCAACTTCTCCACTGCCATTCATTTCTTTAGAAACGGTTGTTTCAGGGTCAAGATAATAATACTTGCCACTGTTTGTTTCCACTGCTTTATACGTATGCTTTGAATTTTGATAAGCATTGATTTGACTATCTAAATCCTGCTGTGCTTTTTTATCTGCTTCTGCTTGTGCTTCCTTTTCAGATGGATACCATCCCTGTGATGTGCTATAGAGCTGCATAGCAGAATTTAAGTCATCCCAGTTTGTTACATACGTTTCACTATATGTTGCAGAAGAAAATCCCTGTTCGATATGTGAGGACATGGATACTTTTCCATCTGTATCTGTTTTTGCTTTACCAAGGGAAACATCGTCACGAAAAAACTCAAACTCAATATCCTTGATTCCTTTCTTAGAATCTCTATCTGTCTTGTTCAATTTTAATTCAGCATCTACTTTTCCTTTTCCTGTTTTCTTTGAAGAAATATCTGCTGTTTCGGGTTGTACTGCCACCTTATAGGATACTCTCATACTCTTTGGATCTTTCACTCCAAAAACAGCCAATGTTTGATTCAATGGTTGATAGTAGCCAATTTCAGCATTTGTAGCTTCATTTTTCAAATAATAGGCATCAAAAACAATATTACCATTATCAGAAGCACTCTTATCAGCCCATATGGTGAGTTGATTATCGTTTCTTTCAACATGAATACCCTTTGGTACGCTATTTGTTAGATAAGCAGAAAATGTTTTAGAAACATCTGTTAAAGTAATTGCATGTTCTTTCCCATAACCTTGTAACTCTACCGTGTTGTTTTTAAAAGATACATTCGAGTAAATAACATTCAATCTATTGTTGATAATGTCTACTTTAGCTTGTACTGCTGAAGGTATCTGTGAAAATCCGTTTGGTTTCTTCACTCTCCAAATTAAGAGTTGTGTTGCCGCAAGCATTTCCTTGGAATTATCACCTTTAAAACCGTAACCAAGACTAGAAATATAACCCATACGATCTATTTGAGCATCAGAAAATCCTATATTTTTGAATGCTGATCGTCCATATATCTTCTCATGAGCATAGTTAATGTTATTTGAAATCTGAACATCAGGCTCTACACAATATGCTTTTTGTCCATCTATTCTGAAATCATATATTGGATATTTTTTGGGACTGCTCACTGTGCCAGAAAAACGATCTTCAATCGAGAAATTGATATTAGCTTCATATCCTGTAGCTGTAAAACTAGCTGTATGCGTACTTGCCATGACTGGCGTTGTGTTTAATAAGGTAAAGAAAGAATAAAAGGCAGCAAGAGCCACCTTAGATATTTTTTTAATTTTATTTTTTAACTTCATTTTGTTAGCTCCTTTCAAAAAGAAAAGAGATCGTTATGACCTCTTCAATTAACTGTAAATACGAATGATGTAGAAATATCTAGTACCACATTCAGTTTCACCGTATTCTGTTTTATATTGTGAAAAAGTTCCATCACCATGCAATTGATTTTCAGTCATTTCGGCTTGTACCTGAGCATCAATTTCAGCTTCTCGATCTATTGGATAAGCACCTGATGGAATCATATTATCACAAACTGGAACAGAAGGCTTGGGATCAGAAGGTTTAGGATTAACTGGTTTGGTTTCCTCTGGCTTTGGTGTAACCTGTGGCTTTGATACTTCCTGCTTAGGTAAATCGGTTTGAGGTTGTTCCTGTGAAGTAGAAGGCTGTGAAATAATTTCCTGTTGATTATTAGGTAAAGATGAAGATTGTTTAGAGTTTTCTGTTATATTCTCTGAATTCTTTGAAGTTGCTTTGGTTTGATTTGTTTCAGTTTGGTGATTGCTCTCTATTACAGAATCTGTCTTATCGCTCTTTTCACCATTATCATCCTTTTTATCTTCAACATTTGTTTTCTGAGTTTCAACTTTTTCTTCACTCTTTAATTTGGGAGATTCAGCTTTCTTATCTTCATTAACTTGCGTGCAACCAGTCATGAACATTCCCACAACAATGAACCATATCCAATATTTTCTCTTCACATTTATCAACTCTCTTTCTACACATAATGTAGCATATATAACTTATTATCACAATTGTATCATAATTCTTCTACATAATATTTTTTTGAGTTGGTGATTTTTTTTGAGTTGGTAACAGGGGGAGAGTGTGAGAGGGGGATTTCCAAAAAAATTTGGCTATCATTTTTTTCGATAATACCCCCTTTTCAGTATATTAGGCTATCTTGAATCACGCTCCGCTTTTTTTCTTTGTTGGTATCGCTGATATAGCTCTAAAGCTTTCACAATAGTATCTTCAATTTCCTTTTCAGACGTCTTGTTACTAAAGAAATTTCTAATACGGTTCTTTGGTATCTTGATTTTTTCAACTTGATTCGGCTTTTCTTCCTGCATAATAGCTTCTAAATCTTTGGTTGATAGCAGACCATCTTTCTCCAGCTTGTGCATTTTAATAGTTTGAGCATGTGATGGCGTACATTCATTGCATTGCATATACTCTAATAAGCATTGTTGATTTTCTTTGCTTAAATAAGAAATTTCAACCGCAGGGCGTAGCGCAATGAGGTTTTCATCCACCATATCCAAAATAGGTTCTATTAAATCGGTTAAACGAACATATCTTTTGATTTGCGCTACACTTTCTTCAACTTCTTCAGCCAGTTTTTCATTAGATCTCAACTTCGGTCCCAATGGAGCCGAGGTTAAATCGGTTCTGTTGCCTTGTGCATTCATAGCTTCAAGTCGCATTTTATATGCAAATGCTTTTTCTGATGGAAGTATTTTTTCACGCTGTCGTAAGTTTGTATCCGTCATTAATATAGTTGCTTCATCATCACTCATTTGACGTACAATACAAGGAATTGTTTCTTTTTCTGCAAGAATACAGCCTAGTTTTCTTCGATGACCTGCAATCATTTCATAACCACCATCAGATTTAGGGCGAACTATTGCTGGAATTGACACTCCATGCTTTGTGATAGAATCAGCCAATTCAAACATCTCTCGATCCTCTTTTACTTTAAACGGATGATTAGGAAAATCACTAATATCTTTTATCTTAATATCAATGATTTTTTCTTCCTTTTCCTCTCGCTTTGTCTTTTCTGACTTAAAAAGTATATCCTCATCGAGATCGGGTATCTGCATGTCGCTCAAGGTCTTTCTTGGCATGACGCTCCACCTCCCTTGCTAGCGATGCATAAGCAAACGCACCATCATTGCTCTTATCAAATGTGAAGATACTTTGCCCCACACTTGATGCTTCACTGATAGCAATCCTTCGAGGAATACTTTTAGGAAACACTGGAAAATGTTGACCGTACTTTGCTGTGATTTGACTTTGAATATTTCTAGATTGATTAGTTCTTTCATCTGTCATTGTCACAAGAATTCCTTCAATTTCCAATTCAGGATTTATATCTTCTTTTGTTTTCAAGATTGATGAAATTAAATCCTTTGTTCCTGCTGAAGATAGATATTCTGATTGTGTTGGAATAATCACGCTGTTTGCACAAGCAAAGGCATTGATTGTTAAAGCTCCAAGTGATGGACTACAATCAATGATAATGTAATCGTACTGATTTTTTAAAGGTGTGATCACGTCCTTTAAAACTGTTTCTTTGTTTTCTAGATTAGCCAATGTTAATTCAATAGCAGCAAGTCGATTATTCGTTGGTATAAAATCAAACCCTTCTGTGTGATGTAAGATAGTATCATATTGACATTTATCACTTACAATGACTTCCAACATCATATTAGCACTTGTCTTAGACAATTTATTAGGCTGATAACCTAATGCTTTGCCTGAATCACCCTGAGGATCAAAATCGATCAACAAAACTTTCTTCCTGTTGATACTTAAGGCACTCGCTAAATTGATACTTGTGGTTGTTTTCCCAACTCCACCTTTTTGATTAGATATGGCTATCACTTTTCCATATGACATTTTATTTTCTCCTTTCCTTAAGCCAGCTCTATTAAAACTGGCTATGTAAAAAGCACCATTTCGTAAGAAACAGTGCTTTATGATTAAATAGCTATGTCAAATTATCCTTTATTTATCGTGTTATTTGAATTTGTCCTAAGTTCGATGAAGCCACAGGTGCAACAGGTCCACAGGGTCCACAAGGACCTATGGGGAATACTGGACCTGCGGGGGAATCGGCATTACTTCCTCAATTTGCCAGTGGGGGAATGTATTCATATTCTGGCAAACAGCTTTGTTCACAAGATGCATTGCCATTTGATATCAGTAATATCCAATGTGGTGTTTGTGTGTCAGATGATTACGAAAGTTTGATCATAAGACAACCGGGTACCTATATGGTTGAATTTGGAATGTTGGTGTCAAATATGCCATGTGTTGGTGATTGTATCGGAATCGAATTGAATCATGAGTTATTGATTGAGGAAAGCAGAATGCCTGCATTATGTGAGAATACATTTGTAACGGGGGTTTGTATTCTGATATTGAATGAGCAGGATGAGCTGAGTCTTGTGGCAGATTGTGAGAATGGTTTTGATTTATGTTGTCACAACAATACCATCAATGCATATCTTGTGGTTCATCAGATCAATGCATAAATGGCAGGGAAACCTGCCTATACATAGGGGTGAGCAATATTGGAAATCAGTGTATGTATGATTGTGAAAAATGAAGAAGAAGTATTGGCCAGATGTTTGGAATGTGTAAAACAGTTTGCGGATGAAATTGTGATCGTAGATACCGGTAGTGAGGATGACACAAAGGATATCGCAAAAAAGTATACAGATCTGGTATTTGATTTTGCTTGGTGTGATGATTTCGGGAAAGCCAGAAACTTTGCGTTTGATCATGGCACAAAAGATTTCAAGATGTGGCTAGATGCTGATGATGTCATTTTGCCTGAAGATATTAAAAAGCTTCAAGACTTGAAACAGCGCTTAGATGCTAGTGTGGATATCGTTTTGATGAAATATCATACTGGATTTAATGAACAAGGAGAGCCTACGTTTACGTATTATCGGGAGCGATTGATCAACGCAAAAAGTCGTTTGGTTTGGCAGGGCGTGATCCATGAAGTGATTCCTCTGATGGGTAAGTTACAATATGAGGACATTGCGATCACACATAAAAAAATGCATGTGTCTGATCCTGATCGAAACCTTAGAATATTTGAAAGCTTGTTGAAGCAGGGAAAGACATTGAATCCAAGAGAGCAGTTTTATTATGCAAGAGAGCTCTATTACCATAGAAGATATGCAGAGGCAATCAAGGAGTTTCAAGTGTTTTTAGATGGAAAACAGGGATGGATAGAAAATAATATTGATGCTTGCGAAATGATGGGATATTGTTTTTATTATGTGAATCAAGAAGAGGAAGCTTTGAAAAGTTATTTTAGAAGTTTTGTGTATGATGTACCAAGGGCGGAATTGTGTTGTGATATAGGACAGCATTTGTTTGATCGTCAACAATGGCGTCAAGCGATGTATTGGTTTCAAGTAGCATTGCATTGTGAGATGAATGTGGAAAGTGGAGGCTTTGTGAGAAAGGAATGTTATGAGAGGATTCCTAATGACAGGATAAGAAGATGTCGTCAACAGTTAGGGTATGAGAATATGTAAGCTTGAAGGTTAGGGTCACATGATACACATGTGGCTTTAACGAAAGCTTTAAGTTAAAACATAAGAGTTAGTCTATCGTGCGTACCATGCCATATAAATGATGTACTAAAACGAATTGTAAAGGCAACTTTATGTTTGTTCATATGATCACAGCTTATCCTTTTTTATATTTGTCAAGATTAATTTCAAGCATAGACATAATTTCATCTCGAACTTCTTTTTGTTCTAATATTTCACAGAAGTTCAGATATTGCAATGCAAAATAAATAATACCCTGTGTGGTACTATTGACTCTTACATAAAAATAATCTTTATCATGTTGATCTTCTCTAAGCATGATGTCCATACCAAATTGATCTAGGATATCATCAAGGATTTTCTTGTGACAGTGCATCAGGATAGATTTGATTTCTCCACCATACATATAGGATTTTGTTCGTGTATACTCATAAGGATCTTGAGATTGAGGCAATGAAGGAGCATTTTGTGCTTCTAGTAATTGAATATCGGCAATCTTATCTACACGATAATGGCTCATAGAATTCATATGATGTGTGTTCTTACAGATCAGATACGTGTTATCATTTTCTGTTACTACATAATAAGGATATACCGTATGGATTTTTGGTACATCAGGATGATTGGCATCGATAGGAACTCTTTTCAGTTTTTTGTTAAGCTCATAATGCATATAAGAAAAGGATACTGCAATGTGTCTGTTAATGGCATCTAGTAGTAATTCTATATTATAGAAAAATTGTTGATTTATAGTCTTTCTGGGGTTTGCGATATGTACGGTATTGTGAAATTGTTTTTTAAAGTAATCACTTTGTGTGTCTAATAATTTTTCAATGAGATCCTTAGCGTTTATTTTTGGAATGAAATGTGCAGAATGTATGGCATTGCTTAAAAGATAAACTTCAGTCTTTTCAAATTGACGATCCACTAAATATTTCCCGTCTAAAAAATTATCTGATGATTTGATTTCTATACCATATTCAGATAATGCATCAATATGATTTTTTAAGGTACCTCGATTAACATCAATATTGTATATCTGTTTTAAATACTTTTGTATTTTTACGGAATTTAATGGATGATCCTCATCACTATATTTTTTGTATATTTCATAAATCATAAATGCCAATACTCTATTATTTTTCATTATGCATCACCTATATCTATTCTAACATATAGTGAATATTAAAATGATGTAAATTTTGAACAGTTTGTTTTTTATAATAAAAAAGAGAATAGAGGTGATAAAAAATGAAGCATAAACTGGCAAATATTAAGAAAGAGGGAATAAAGCATATGAAAATGAAAATAATAAACAGCTGTTTTCATATTATCGAAACTTTAAATCCTACAGTTACCTGGGATGTCGATAGTGTAAGAGTGCAAGATGTGATTTGGTGTCGTATGCCATTGGATAAGGAAGAATTAATGAACATTCCTCCGGGACATCGAACACGTCCTTATGTAATCGTATCTGTCGATGAAGAAAAAGTGATGGGTTTTGCTTGTTCTTCCTCATTAAGTAAGCGTGTAAGCATGGAAAAACAATATGAAATCCATCATCAAAATTATCAGTTATCTAAATCTTCCTATGTTGATACCACTCGTATGTGGAATCTGCCTTATGATTGTATGGAGACCTATTATTTTACGTTGAGCAAAGAAGATTTTAATAAAATCTTAGAATGTTGGAAAAGGCCGGTATCATCACATGATAATGGAATCGGCGTGGGGACGATCATAAGTGATCAGGAAAAGTATTATTATATTTATCGTTATCAAAATCAACACTATCATGTTCATCCATTGATGGATCGAAGGGTTAATGCTAAACATGTTTATATACCATTTGCATTGAACCGAAACGTTTATTATATTGATTGTAGTACAACAATGAAATTACCTGAGCATGTGAATGTATATAAACAGATGCAATTATCCGGGAAGCATATACAGGAATTTAATCAAAAGAAAAAAATGTTACAAAAATCTCATACTAATCATGAAGAATTTGAACACCTTAAAACAGATGTTCATTTACAATTTCCGATTGGTCAAAGCTTTCAAACAGAAGATGGTATGAATGTTTTTGTATATTTATTTCATATCAAAAACAAAGCTTATGGCGTATTTGAAGATGAAAAAACAGTAGGCTATTCCTTACGAAGACAGAATACAGATGCTATGAAAAAACTCATAATGAGAAAGAATGATGAAATTGAGTATATTTTGACTCATATGAAGGTGAATAAGAGAGATGCATTATTTATTCAGCATATTCAGCATGTATTCCATCAACAGAAGGCATCTGAAATCATAGCGTAAATGCGGAGAGTATCATGAAAGTCTCTTTATAGTGGTTGAAATTTTAAACATTATATCCTATAGGTATCAAGAGAAAGAATGGTCATTATGAACTATATTACCATTACAGGGGCGAACCATCAATTTGGTATGGAAGTGTTCCTTGTTGGACAGATTTTGTATCTTGAAAAGGATGAATATAATGAATTCGATGATGAAGTGATTCGGGTCATGAGTGATGCAAATGTAATCTATGGATATGTTGCGAATAGCGTCTATACAGTAGCAAGAGGAACCAAAAGTGCCGGATGTATTTATGATACATTTGAACATGTGCAGAAGATCGAGGTGAATTTTATTAATGGAAATAGTGTCATTGCGGAATTTGAGGAAGATAGGAAGATAAAAGTGATATAGGTTTAGAAAAAAAAGAAATCTTTTCGTCAAATGAAAGAAATGTGGAGAAAGGATTAACATTTATCCTACATATGGTAAATGAATTATCCATATAGAATCGAATATGAATATAAAGGATACCAAGTATTATATTATGAACTGTTTAAAAAAAATTAAAATAAAAGAAGAAATTATCACACTATTAGATAATTTCTTCTTTTCTAAATATCAAGGGAATAATTGTCTTCTATGATTCTACCATGCTTTTAAAGAAGGTATTGGTGCCATATGTTTTATCGCATAATTCAATGGTTCGATATAGACCATATAGTGCCAGAATGAAGAAATCATACATGAGAAGTTGTTCCCCATAATCTAAAGATGTTTGATCCAAGTCCATCCCAAATTCTTCATTATTGATATCCATTTTTTGTAACAGCTTATCTGTTAAGAGAACTTCGTCTATATGTGCTACTTCAAAAACATCATATTCAATATTATTATGTTTTCCATACAAACTAGCTATCGCCAATGTAACTATTTTTCTTCCATCTTTACTAGATAAATCATATTGTGTGTATAAATCAAATAAATTAGAAGCAAAAGCGGTTTCTAGATCATTTAACATTTCATTAGATTCTGTTTCAAAGTCTCTATTTAAACTTAAAATTTCTTTCCGTGCTTTTTGTGGTAGCTTTTCTAATTTATATGAGGTTAAAGGTTCATCACCTGTAGAAACTAGGTCATTATATTTTTTAGCTGTTCTTCCCATAATCGTGTTTCATCCTTATCATCTTCTAATTGATTTCTTTTCTGAAAGTTTTCCAAAAGAAAAGCAAGATATTCTTTGGCTTGATCTTCAGTATAATTTAGCTTTAATAAATCGTTATAAGCTTGATCAGTGGCTTTGTTCTTTTTTAAAGCTTCTTCTAAATAGGATAAAGCTCTTTCTCTTACAATTTCACGTGACATAATGGTATCCTCCAATTTTTATATGTCATTTTATTAACTTTTTTATCATCAGGAAGCAATCATTTATAATTTAAAGGATTAGATTTTGTTCGATTTTGTATTAAATGAATGAAAAGAATCCTAATTTTATAAAGATGTAGTATAATTAATACCGTTTTGGAGTGTGATTTGATGAAAAAAGAAGTTTTATTATCTAAGACCTATGTTGTGGTTTTATTGGCGATGCTATGTTGTTTGTTGTGGGGAAGTGCCACCCCTTCTATTAAAATAGGGTATGAATTATTTCACATAGATGTAGAGGATACTGCTTCCATTATGTTATTTGCTGGGATCAGATTCATATTGGCGGGAGTTATGGTGCTTTTGTTTCAATTCGTTACATCAAGAGATACATTAAAATGGCATCAAGGAACCGCAAAAAGGATTATGATTCTAGCGCTAACTCAGACCTTTGGACAGTATTTTTTCTTTTATATCGGATTAGCTCATACAACTGGTGTAAAAGGGGCTATCATTACGGGATTTAATGTGTTTTTAGCGATTTTGGTTTCAAGCTTGTGGTTTCATTTTGAATCATTGAATAGAAAGAAAGTAATCGGATGTTTACTTGGTTTTGTTGGTATCGTTGTAATCAATTTAACTCCTAATAGTGAGATGAATGCAGGGTTTTCAATTTTAGGAGAAGGATTTGTTTTTTTAGCTCAAGTCGCTTATGCATTTTCAAGCGCATTGATAAAAAAATTCTCTGCAATCGATCATGCGGTTATGTTAAGTGGAAGTCAGTTTTTATTAGGCGGGAGTTTATTGGCTTTGACTGGTGTATTCATGGGCGGACATATTACGATTTATGGAATTGAATGTGTTTTGATTTTATGTTATTTGGCATTCATTTCAGCAGTGGCTTATACAGTATGGGGAATTTTATTAAAATATCATCCTGTTAGTAAAGTGAGTATCTATGGATTCATGAATCCAATGTTTGGGGTGTTTTTATCTGCGGTGGTGTTAGGTGAGGGTAATCAGGCATTTAGTGTGCAGGGTTTGTTAGCATTATGTTTGGTAGTGTTGGGAATAGTAGTTGTAAATAGGGTAAAGCATTCTGATGACAGTATCGTTAAGAATATTTGATGAATTATAAAATATAGTTACTAGATTTGTAATAGATGATTTCTATCGATATTGAAATTACTCTGCATAAAATTGTGAAATTTACGAAAAATTAAAATTATCTAGTTTATCAAAGACTTCTGTAGTATAATATGGTCGGTTGTGTATGTCGTAACTAAAAAAGCAAGTTTTTTAATAGATAAAGGAGTATTAAGACATGTTTAAAAGTGTTCAATATGTATTAAAAGAAAACTTCACGAATTTGTATCGAATATTCTGTATAGCAAAATATGAATTGTTAGCTGATATGAGAGATTCTAAATTTGGATTGTTTTGGAATTTTGCATCTCCTGCAATTCAAGTATTCACATACTGGTTAATTTTTGGTATTGCATGGCATAAAAAACCTGTAGGAAGTATTAGCTACCTACCGTGGTTAGTTGTAGGTTATGCAGCTTGGTGGTTCATACAGCCATGTATACAAAATGGGTGTAGTGCAATTTTTTCGAAAACAAATGTTATTACTAAAATGAAATTTCCAGTCAGTGTATTACCAGCTACTATTTGTGCAAAGGAATTATTTAATCACCTCTGTATGTTGGTTATTGCTTTTGTTACATTATTAATCTGTGGGTACTATCCAAATTTATATTGGTTTGGTTTGATTTATTATGCATTGTGTGCATTTGTATTTGTAGAGGCAGTATCTTTAATTTTGTCTGTTTTGACGATGTTGTGGAGGGATGTAAGAAAACTTATTACTTCACTCATGCGTATGTTAATGTATTTTTCACCAGTTATTTGGGAATGTCATTTCGATGCTAAAGTACCATATCATAATATATTAAACTCTATTATGAAGTTAAATCCTGTTTACTATATTGTGAATGGATATAGAGATTCAGTTTTTTATGGTAAAACAATTTTTGATCATCCTGCTCAAATGTTGTATTTCTGGTGTTTAGTATTAATACTATTCGTGATAGGATGTATGTTAATGTATAAATTCAAACGTAAATTTATAGATATGATCTAGGTAGGTGAAAAAATGGCTAAGAATACATATGAGGCGATACAATATGCCGTCGAAATGGAAAATGTTTCTAAGATATATAAATTAAAGAAAAAAGATGGGCAAAAAAGCGGTGAACATGAACGTTTTTATGCTTTAAAAGATATTTCTTTGAAAATTGAAAAAGGAGACGTTGTTGGTATCCTAGGAACAAATGGCTCTGGTAAATCTACATTATCCGTGATTTTATCTGGTATTTCGGATATCGATGGTGGAAAAATGAACATCAATGGGGAACAAGCGTTGATTTCAATAAATACAGGCTTGAATAATCAGTTAACTGGATTAGAAAATATCGCAGTGAAGGGAGCTTTGCTTGGTTTCAATAAGAAGCGAATCAAAGAAATAACAGATGGCGTTATTGAGTTTGCTGAACTTGGAGATTTTCTTTATCAACCCGTTAAAAAATATTCAAGTGGTATGAAGTCTAGATTAGGTTTTTCTATCTCACTTGCTTTGAATCCAGATATTTTTATTGTGGATGAAGCTCTATCTGTAGGTGATAAGGGATTTGCTCAAAAGTGTTTAAATAGAATGAAAAAATTAAGAGATGAGCAAGATAAAACAATACTATTTATATCACATTCTTTGCCTCAAGTTCGAGATTTCTGTAAAACAGGAATATGGATTGAGGGAGGAAAATTAGTTGAAATGGGAGATATCAATACTGTATGTGATCATTATGCTGAATATGTAGACAATCTTAATAAATTATCCGATAAAGATAAGAAAAAAATGTTGGATGAAAAATTCAAAAAACGATTGATCGTAGATGATAATCCAACTTTTATTCAGAAAATCCAAAGAAAATTGAGAGGAGTACAATAATGAAAAAAGTTATTACTTATGGGACTTTTGATTTGTTTCATATAGGACATTTAAATATTTTAAAACGTGCTAAGGAATTGGGGGATTATTTGATTGTTGCTGTAAGTACAGATAAATTCAACTGGGAAGAAAAAGGTAAGGTTTGTCAAATAAAAGATACCGATAGAATGGCAATTGTTGAAGCAATTAAATATGTAGATGAAGTAATACCAGAAACATGTTGGGAACAAAAAGTGCAAGATGTCCAAAAATATGGAATTGATGTTTTTGTCATGGGAGATGATTGGGAAGGAAAATTTGATTTTTTAAAAGAATATTGTGATGTAGTTTATTTACCTAGAACAGATGGTATTTCTAGTACACAAATAAAGCAAGAATTAAAAGAAAAGAAATAGTGAAAGGTTGGCAATGATCAATGGAAAATAAATATAAAGTCAGTGTGATTGTCCCAATTTATAATGTGGCTGAGTATTTGCAAGAATGTCTGGATTCCTTAGTTCGGCAAACAATAGATCAACTTGAAGTTATCATGGTAGACGATGGATCAACTGATATGAGTGGAACGATTGCTAAAAGTTATGAGGACAAATACGAGAATTTTTTCTATTATCTGAAAGAGAATGGGGGCTTAGGTAATGCAAGAAATTATGGTATTCAATTTGTTCATGGAGACTATATCATATTTTTAGATTCAGATGATATTGTCCCAGATGATGCTTATGAAGCGATGTATAATAAGGCGATTGAAACTGGAAACGATATGGTCGTAGGTGATGTACAAAGATTTGACTCACGTCATATCTTTAATTCTGGACTGCATAGAAAGGCATTTCGAGATGCATATGATTTCACCACTATTTTGGAAACACCTGAATTAATTTATGATACGACATCATGGAATAAATTAATTAAATTTTCTTTTTGGAAAGAACATGATTTTAAATTTCCTGAGAAAATTCTATATGAAGATATTCCAGTTACGATGCCATTACATTTCTATGCAAATGCAGTCTCTGTAATTAATAAAATTGTATATTTATGGCGAACAAGAGATGGAGCAAATAAATCTATTACTCAGAATCGTACAGAAATGAAGAATTTTGATGATCGCGTAAAAATTATGAAGATGGTAGACCGTTTTTATAAGGAAAACGTGAAAGATGATCATTCTTTATATATGAAAGATTATAAGTGGATGGCAGTAGATTTGAAGCTATATATTCAAGAAATGTTAACAGCTGATGATGAATTTATCAACTACGCTATGGAAACAATTCGAAATTATATAAAAGAATTTCGCAAGGATTCTTTTGATGCGCTTCCAGCAATAGATCGAATGAAATATTATCTCATCAGTAAGAATAAGAAAAAAAGATTGCTTGAATTATTACAATATGAAAAAACAACATATAATATTTTAAAAATAAAAAAGAAAAAAGTGGATGGAAAAGTAAAGTATATCGGATGTTTTCCATTTAATGATTTTCCAGATGAATATTACGATATGACAAGTGAACTTAATTTATACCCCGAAACAAGAGAGCTACAGGATGTTCATTGGGAAGGCTCTACCTTGTATTTGAAAGGATATAGTTTTATTAAAAGATTATCTTGTGGTAAACGAAATGCACAAGATATTACTGCCAGTCTTTTAAATGTGCAAACGAAAGAGCGAATTGAAATCCCTCTTGAAGTATGTAAAGCAAATGGTGTTAGAGGAAAACATGGTTTACGTGTTGACCGAGCTAATAGAAAAATGCGTTATTTTAACTATAAATGGTCTGGGTTTCAGGGTAAAATAGATTTTTCTTCAAACGATGTCTTAAAGATTGCAAATGGGCTTTTAAAAATAGAAATCCATTACAGAAGAGATGGTATTGATAAAAAATACTATATGGGTGGACCTATTGCAGGAAGTGTAGTAAGACCCCAACATTTGAATGTTGAAGGTGTAAAAGTAAGACCATACTATAACTTAGGATATGATTTATGTATTGATTGTGAACCTCAAGTTGCTTTGGTTGAACAATTGAATGTTGAAAATGGCCTTTTGAGAATTAAGACCTTACAACCAATGGATACCCCTTTAAGCTTCTGTTGTAAAGGCAAAAAATCCAATATAGATATTAAAAAGATAGATGATGCTCAACCATTTCATTACAAAGGTGCAGGAGCAATCATAAGATGTGAAGGTACTATCAATATACAGGATATGGAAATTGGAAATACTTATCAAATTTGTATGTCTAATGAGAAAGCCTTATCTACGAATGATTTATTTATTTCAAAGTATTTTCTAGTTCATGATAGAATGTTTAGAGCAGCATATAATGAATTGGGAGAGATCATTTTAGAATGTAAAAAATCAGGAACAATTGTTTCTTCTATGATAAAAAAAGATCATAAGATTACTATTACGACAAAAACTTCCTTTGAAATGCTTAAAACTGATAACCTTAGTGAAGCCGAAATATTTTTACAAGGTGAAAAGATGAGGAGCATAAGCAAGTCTATAAAAGCATCTGTTGATAAATTAGATGGGGAAGTATATAAATGCCAATTTGATATAGATTTAGACGATGAGACGTTTACAAAAGCGTTAATTGCCGATCGGTGGTTCTTCAATATAAGATATCATACGCAAACAGATATGATTGAACATACTCTATTAGGAGATTGTGTTGATAAGCTTGATATGTTTGCTGTACAGGATTACAATTATGCATTCTATCCATCAAATGAGAATGAACTTCTTATAAAGGTTTCAAGGAAATGGAAATGGTATGAATCTAATAAGTTAAGAAGAAAAGCTATTGAGAAAATCGCTTATCCTTTATTAAGATTGTTGCCAATCCGTAAAAAGACGATGGTGTTTGAAGGCTGGTGGGGACAAAAATATCATTGTAATCCTAAAGCTTTTTATGAATATATGGATCATGAGCATCCTGAATATAAATGTATCTGGTCAATGGTTGATGAGAGAACTCCAATCAATGGAAACGGTAAAACTGTACGACGAAAAAGTTTAAAATATCATTATTATATGGCGACATCTAAGTATTTTATTAATAATGTTAATTTCATGGATTCCTATGAAAAACGTAAAAAGCAGATAGAAATTCAGACGATGCATGGAACTCCATTAAAAACGTTAGGTCTGGATGTTCCAGGGGAATTACCTACTCAAAAAGATGTAGATAAGTTTTTAAGAAAATGTAATCGTTGGAATTATTTAGTTGTTCAAAGTCAGAAAGCTGAGCAAATTACTTCTAGCTGTTATGCATTTAAAAAGGAATTTCTTAGAACTGGATATCCTAGAAATGATATTTTATTTGAAAAAAATAATTCTAGAGATATCGCTGAAATCAAAAGGAAACTGGGAATTCCTGTAGACAAAAAAGTCGTTATGTATGCACCTACCTGGAGAGTTCGTAATCAATTTAATTTAAATATGGACATCCAAGATCTAAAATCTAGATTGAAAGATGATTATGTAATGATGTTAAGGATTCATCCATTTTCAGTTAATGGATTGGATGAAAATTTACTTGATGATTTTATATTTAATGCTAGTAATTATCCAAGCGTTGAAGAACTATATTTGATATCTGATATCGTTATAACTGATTATTCATCAGTTATGTTTGATTATGCAATATTGAATAGGCCAATGCTATTTTACACATATGATTTAGAGGACTATAGAGATACTTTAAGAGGATTTAATTTTGATTTTGTAGCAGAAGCTCCTGGACCTCTTTTGAAAAGCAGTAAAGAGGTAGTGGATGCTATCGTTGACATTGATCGAGTTTCAAAAGAAAATGATCAAGCGTTGCAAAAATTTAGAAAAAAATTCTGTGAATATGAAAAAGGAAATGCTTGTGAACAAATATACAATATCGTAATCAAACAATAAACCATGCTGCTGCTGATGCAGTATGGTTTTTTTGAAAAGGAGGTATTCCTTTATGGATAAACAACAAATAGCTGTGAGCGTGATTGTACCTGTATACAATGTTGAAAAATATTTAAAAAGATGTCTAGATTCACTTGCCAAGCAAACACTAGCGAATATTGAAATTATCGTAGTGAATGACGGAACCAAAGATCATTCTCAAGATATCATTGATCAATATGTAAACATGTATCCTAAAAAATTCATTTCTCTCATAAAAGAAAATGGAGGACTTTCTGATGCACGAAATTATGGCTTACCTTATGCAAATGGAGAGTATGTCGGTTTTGTAGATAGTGATGATTATGCGGATATAACACTTTATGAAAAACTATATAGTCAAGCAAAAAAAGATGATGCAGATATAGTTGTTTGTGGGTATTATGGTATAGATGAAGAGACAGGGACTTTCAAACAATTTCAAAAAGGGAATAGGAATCTGTTTGGTAAAAGTTTAAAAGAAGAGCCTAGTCTATTATATGTGAATTCAACCTATGCTTGGAATAAAATTTATCGTAAAAAAATGTTCACTGCTACAGGCATTCTTTATCCAAAAGGTGTTTTGTTTGAGGATATGGCAGTTACATGGTCTTTATTTCCTCATGCTAATAAGATTTCTAAGGTAGATGAGCCTTTATACTACTATATTTTAAAAAGAGAAGGTGCAATTACTGCTACTTATTCTGAAAAGATGTTACAAATGTTTGATTCCATGGCGATAGTAAATCAATATTATAAGAAAATCGGTATTTTCGAAGATTATTACGAGATACTTGGTTTTGTAAATATGAAACATACGTTTATTAGAATCAAAGATTTTACAAATTATAGAAATCATTCACTGAAAAAGAAAATAATCGATAGAGGAATACATCATTTAACAGAGTTTTTCCCAAATTGGCGATCAAATGCTATATTTTTTGATAAAGTATATCGTAATAATAAAGCTATGAAGTTATTCAAACATATATCATTTTGGAAATTCTATTCTTTTCTTCCAGGGAAATTATTATTTATAGCCAGTAATGTGAAAAAAACAGTGAAAAAAGCAAAAAGAATATGGAATAAAAGGAATTATATAACTAGATATTTATATACATCCGAGTGCAATAAAAAAGCTATTGTTAAAAAACAAGCTTTGTTTGAGTCTTTTCAAGGTGCAACTATGTCTGATTCACCATTTTATATGATGCTTGAATTATCAAAAGATAGCTCTTTTAATATTTATTATGCTGTGAAAAATGAAATTTTTCAAGAGTGTAAAAAGAGACTTGATGAATTACATTTAAATATACAATTAGTAAAAGTCTATAGTAAGGAATATCAACATGCTTTAGCGACTAGTGAGTTTCTTGTGAATAATGTTTCTTTTCCTCCTTACGTAATTAGAAGAAAGGGTCAAAAGTATATCAATACTTGGCATGGTACCCCATTAAAAACATTAGGTAAGAAAATGAAAGATGGTATTCAGGATATGAGTAATATGCAAAGAAATTTTCTTCAATCTACTATGTTGCTTTATCCCAATAGTTATACTTATCAACATATGAGTGAAGACTATCTTTTATTATCACTTTATACGGAAGATATTTTGATTTCAGGGTATCCTAGAAATGCAATTTTTAAAAATGAAAATTCAGCAAAAAAAGTGAAATCAAGATTTCATTTAACAAATAACGAACAAATTGCATATATGCCCACATGGAGAGGCTCAACAAGTGCTGCGCTTGAATTAAAAAAGCAATTAAATGAAGTAAGGTCCATTTTGAAATCAATAGACGAAACATTATCAGAAAAACAAAAATGTTTTGTCAACTTACACTCGCTGATACAAGATAAAATAGATTATTCAGTTTATCAACATATACAACCATTTCCTAAAAACATTGATACTTATCAATTTTTAAATAGTTGTGATTGTTTGATTACAGATTACTCAAGTGTGTTTTTTGATTATTCTATCACGAAGAAGCCAATAGCATTATATGTATATGATTTAGAAACATATCATACACAAAGAGGAATGTATTTAGATCTTGAAGAATTACCTTTTACAATTCTTAAAACTGAAGAAGAATTAAAAGCATATCTGATACAAAACAAAAATATATTTCAAACCGATGATAAAGAAAACTATGAAAAGATGTTTATCCAATACGATGATATAAATAACACAAATAAAGTTAATGATGTCTTCTTTTATGGGCAAAAAGAAAATGTTCAATCACTTCAACATAATAAATCAAAACAGTTTCATCTTTATTTTATGCCTAAAATTAAAGATCCTGAAGATGAAAAATTTTTAAAAGAAGCATTAAATGACACTATGGGGATTTCTGTTTTTGATAGGTCAGATTTTACACCCATTACACAGAAATTATTATCCTCTGATGATTATAAAGATTTTGTTTATATCATTATGGATGTAAGGATGCAGTTAACGCTAAATGAACAAATCAATAAATCGATGAGAAGACCATTATCTTCTAAGGTATATAAACGAGAACTTCAAAGAATTTTACCAAATTTAAATTTTGTAAAGTGTACAGACTATAAAAAAAGTAAATACACTAAGGGAATCTCTCATGTAATTAATCAAGAAGGGTGTGATTAAAAATGGGTTTAAAAAAGCTGATATTAAATTTTGTCCTAAATTTCTTTTCTATATTGTTACCTTTATTTCCAATAAAAAGAAATCGTATAACTTTTGTTTCTTTAACAGCAAATGAGTTAAAAGATGATTTTTTACTTCTTAATCAAGAATTAGAGAAAAACCAAGATATAGAACTTCGTTATGTTTTAATTAAGTTTAAGAAGAATATTATTGGTGACATGCTTTATTTTTTTAACTGTATCAAACAATTATTTATCATTAATACAAGCCATATTGTCATATTAAATGATAATAATTATGTAGTATCAAACTTTAAAAGAGAGGGTGTTATCGTCATACAAGTTTGGCATGCTTGTGGTGCAGTGAAAAAGTTCGGCAATGATATTGAAAGAGAATATGAAATAAGAAATTACGATTATGTAATTTCTAATTCTGATTATTGGAAGCCAGTTTATGAATCAGCTTTTCATTTACCACAAAGTCACGTTTTAACATATGGAATGCCCCGTGTTGATAAATTATTTGATTTTGAATGGATCGAAGATAGAAAAAGAGAAATGAAGAAAAAATATCCGATATTAGAAAATCATTATATCTATCTTTATGCGCCAACATTTCGAGGAAATATAATTAAAGGCTTTTCTTATGAAAAACTTGAATTAAATGATGTGATTGAAAAGCTTCCTTCTAATGTTGTAATCTTATATAGAATGCATCCATTATTGCATGATATATCCCTTGGAGAAAACGAAAAAGTGATTAATGTGGCTAATGAAGAATTAAATGATCTTCTTGCTTGTGCTGATTGTTTGATATCTGATTATTCTTCAATTATTTTTGATTTTTCAATCTTGCTAAAGCGAATGATTTGTTATGTACCAGATTTAGAGGAATATAAAAGTACGTTAGGTTTAAATATTGATTATGAAATGATACCTGCAAAAAAATGTTTTACTAAAGAAGAACTTATTCAAGAAATGAAGAATATAAATGAGAACCAATTTGATATGAAGCAATTCAAGGATACATTTTTTAAATATCAAGATGGAAAGAGTGTAGAAAGAATCGTGGAGTGGATGCTAAAGCTATAACACCTAAATTTTCAATTTTTATAGAGCGTTAATGAATATTAGAAGCATCATAAGAACTCTTACCTAAAAACTTTATGATATTAAGTCATTATGTATAAGAAGGTTTAAATCTATTGCTCAACATAGATTTAGACTTTTTTTATCTTGTAGATGCAAATTATATTGGTTTAAGTTGAAGTTAATAACAAACTATATTTAATAGATGGAGAATTAAGACTATTTATATGTATAAGAATGTGCTATAATAGTGCAGACTATTTAAGTAAGATATTTTAGGGAAAAAGAGGTAGACATGAAAAGGAATTCTTATATAGACAACTATAAAGCTTTATTGATTATTTTAGTAGTCTTGACACATTTTACTGGTGCATTATCTGGAAAATCATCTTTTTTTAATGCTTTTCAAATTTATAATAATTTTTTCTATATGCCTGCATTCATTATGATTTCAGGATATTTATCTAAGAAAAATGATACTTTGAAATTAATCAAATCTCTTCTAATTCCTTATTTATTCATACAAATTCTAAATATTTTATTAGATATGTTTATAACACATGAAAGTAATTCAATTGCTTTATTTTATCCTAAGTTTACACTATGGTATCTTTTATCGCTTTTTCTATGGAGAATCTCCATCAAATATGTATCAAAAATAAAATATGGTATGATTATTATGACTATAATAGCATTACTTGCTGGTTTTGACACTAGTATAGGTACATTTATGTCTTTATCAAGAACCATATATTTTTATCCATATTTTCTTTTGGGATATAAAATAAAAGATTTAAATCAAATTTTAAAATATAAAAATAAGGTGACAATAATGATTTCCGTAATAGCATTGGGAATCATCTTCTGCTATACATATTATCATGTGGATTCTGATATTTTGAATGTTTTAACAGGTGCAAAGGATTATGAAGAAATCAATTTAGCAACTTGGGGTTGGTTATACAGACTGATATGTTATGGAATTGGCTATACAATGACATTTTTTATTGCTATGATTGTTCCACAAAGAAAATTGTTTTTTACCGATTTAGGAAAAAAGACAATGAGTGTTTATGTTTTTCATGGCTGTGTTTATCAATTTATAAGGCACAGATTACATTTATATAACTATATTCATACATCATTTTCTTACGTTATTCTAATCATTGGTGTTTTTCTTTTGATATGGATTTTATCTAGAAAACCTTTTATTTGGATAATGCAAAAAATTTCATCGGTACCGATTGAAAAGTTAAAAAGGAGAGATATGAAATTATGAGTTACATAAAGTTTAGAGATTTTATGAATAAGTTTGCAGTAAATTTAATTACATGGATTTCTTTATTGATTTGTTTTACTTTAAGCCTTATGAGTTTACTATCAACTGCAGTTTTTGAGAAAGGCAAAGTAGAAACTATTCTATATAAAGCTGAAAATATACCATTTTTAATTTTGTGTTCGGTTATTTTCCTTGTATTATTGTATATGGCGTATCATTTAATTTCGTGGAATGAAAAAACGATAAAGATTTTAAAGATTGTTATGATAGTATATACAATTCTTTTAGGTGCGATTTGGGTTTTTTCAACACAATCATTACCTTTTGCAGATGGAGAGATTGTTGATCAAGCTACAACTAAATTTGCTCATGGTGATTTTTCACTAATTGAAAAAGGACAATATTTTGATAAGTTTCCATTTCAACTTAATTTGGTTTTTGTGTTTCATTTAATCTATCAGATAGTAGGATATCATAATTATATCGCATTACAACTTTTGAATATCTTATGTTTAGCAGGTACCTATTACTATATGCAAAAGACCATGAATTTACTTTTTAAAAATATAGTTTATGATGGTATGCTGATGATATTATTTATACTATGTTTGCCAGCTTTGCTATATTGCAGTTTTATTTACAGTACTATGTATGGATTGTTCTTATCTACATTAGCTTTTTATTATGGGTTATGTTACATAAAAACAAGAAATTATCTATATTTTATCCCTGTTGTATTGGCGATTAGTCTTGCCATCATGTTAAAAAGTAATTTCTTGATAACATTAGTAGCATTAGCCTGTATATTAATCATGGATTTTATTAATCATAAAAAATTTTCTTCAATTGTTTTAATCATCCTAATGCTTATTGTTCAGGGTATTCCAACAAAATTGATTAAGGGATACTATGAGGATATAAGTAATATGGATATTGGAAAAGGAATTCCGACAATAGCATGGATCGGTATGGGGATGCATGAAGGAAATAAGGCCTCGGGTTGGTATAATTCTTTCATGTTTGATGCTTATAAAGAAGCAGGTTATGATAGTGATATAACAAAACAATTTTGTATACAAGGTATTAAAAAAAGATTAAATGAATTTAAAGCTAACCCCTCTGAGTTTTTCAGATTTTATCAAAGGAAAATAAATTCTCAATGGAATGAGCCTACTTATGAATCCTTATGGGTAAGTGAACATCGGAAAGGAATGCATGCAATACCTCTATCGAAACCGATTAAGAGCTTATATCATGGGGATTTACATGAAGTATATGTTCAGTATACAAATACATATCAATTTGTAATTGTATTGTTTAGTGGATTGGGGATATGGTTCTTAAGAAAAAGATTCACATATATGCAATTATCTTTAGGAGTGTTGATGATAGGTGGATTTTTATTTCATATGATATGGGAAGGGAATTCTAAGTATATCCTACCATATTTCTTATTATTAATACCCTATGCATCAATAGGTTTATGCAATATATTTAATTTCATCAAAAAAAAGGAAACAGCAAAATGCTAGGGAGGTTTATATGAAAAATATATTATATTTAGTGATTCCGTGTTACAACGAAGAAGAAGTGTTATATGAGACGAGTAAGCAATTGAAAGAAAAAATAAACTCAATGATTGAAAAGCAAATGATATCTAATAAAAGTAGAATTATGTTTGTTAATGATGGTTCAAAAGATAAAACATGGGAAATAATACAAGAACTGCATTCAAATGATTCTATATTTTCTGGGGTAAATCTTTCGAGAAATAGAGGGCATCAAAATGCATTACTTGCCGGATTAATGACGGCAAAGAATTATGCAGATGTCACCATTTCTTTGGACGCAGATCTTCAAGATGATATCCACGTTATTGATAAATTTGTTGAAAAATATCTAGAGGGATATGATATTGTATACGGGGTGCGTAACGCAAGAACTACTGATACATGGTTTAAGCGTAATACTGCACTAGCTTTTTACAAGTTTCAAGCATTAATGGGTGTACAATCTGTATACAATCATGCTGATTATCGCTTGATGAGTAAAAGAGCATTAGAAGCTTTAAGTGAATATAAAGAGGTTAATTTGTTTTTAAGAGGAATGGTGCCACTTGTTGGCTTTAAGAGCTGTAATGTAGAGTATGCTAGAAATGAGAGATTTGCTGGTGAATCAAAATATCCATTGAAAAAAATGTTAGCTTTTGCATGGGATGGTATTACGTCTTTTAGTATAAAACCAATACGTTTTGTCACAATGACTGGATTTTTAATTTTTATAGTCAGCCTTTTAATTATAATCTATAGTTTAATAAGGAAAATAATGGGTTATACTGTAACAGGATGGACTTTCTTAGCTTGCTCCATTTGGGTGTTGGGTGGAATACAATTGTTAGGATTGGGTATTATTGGAGAGTATATTGGTAAAATCTATAATGAGGTTAAGCAAAGACCTAGATTTATCATAGAGGATATTATCAATGAATAAAATAATAAAATTCTTCATGAATAAGGAATTTTTGATTTTTGTGATCATTGGTGTAGTAAATACATTTAATGGAACACTGTTTTCCTATCTTTATTCTAGCTTCATGAATGAAAATATCGCATTTATATTTGGTTATGTTAGCGGATTGTTTATTTCTTATCTCCTAAATAGCTATATTACTTTTAAAGAGCGACTTGCATTTCATAGATTTATAAAATTTGCGATTTCCTATATACCTAATTTTATAATACAAAATATTGTTGTTATAGTAGTAATTAACATAATGGGTCTGCATAAGCTAATTGCTTATGGTTTAGCAGCTATCATAGGCGTACCTGTGACCTTCTTCTTTATGAAGGTGTTTGCTTTTAAAGACAAAAGTAATAAAAGAACAGCTTAATCAAAAAGCTGTTTTTTTGTGGATAGTTAGATTTTAAATCAAACAACTGTTATTCATCATTTAAGATTAATTAAGATTATGAATTTAAAAAAAATGATATGATTATGATGCACAAAACGCTTATGCTTTTGTATAGGAACTTATATAGGATGAGGATGGTTTTATGGCATTTAATACATTAATGTTTGTTAGTTTTTTTTTGATAGTACTTATCGGCTATTATGCTGTACCAAAAAGATTTAAATGGGTGTTTTTATTATTCGCTAGCTATTTTTTCTACTTATATGCTAGTCTTAAATTTGCTTTCTTTATATTAATTACAACAATATCGTCATATTATGCTGCTATATGGATAGGTAAAATGCATGAAAAGGAAAACAATATACCTAAAGAGATTGATAGCAAGGTGAGGAAAGTTCAAAAGCAGTCTTATAAAAAGAAAAGGAAGAGGATATTAGTTTTATTACTTGTGTTAAATTTTGGTATTCTATTGTTTTTAAAATATTTTAATTTTGCATCTGATAACTTGAATGCGTTATTTGGCTTATTGGATTTAAATATTAAATCACCAACGTTAAACTTGATTTTGCCATTAGGAATATCATTTTATACATTTCAAACAATGTCCTATGTTATAGATGTTTATTGGGGAAAAGTAGAGGCTGAAAAAAATTTTGGTAAAGTGGCTCTCTTTGTATCTTTCTTCCCACAAATCATAGAAGGTCCAATAGGGAGATATAAAGATTTAGCGCCTCAGCTATATCAAGAAAGAGGATGCAACTATAGAGATTTGAAATTTGGAATTCAGTTGATGGCATGGGGTTATATTAAGAAAATGGTGATTGCAGATCGTGTAGCTATCATAGCGGACTACGTATTTGCTAATTATCTTAATGTCTCTGGATTTGGTGTTGCTTTTGGTGTCTTTATGTATGCGATTCAGGATTATACTGATTTTTCTGGAGCAATTGATATTGCACGAGGATGTGCAAAAGCTATGGGAATCGATATGGCTGAAAACTTTAGAAGACCCTATTTCTCTAAGACTGTTCCTGAATTTTGGAGAAGATGGCACATGTCTTTAGGAGCATGGATGAAAGATTATGTTTTTTATCCCTTTTCACTATCTAAGGGCATGCGGAATTTGAGTAAGTTTGCAAAAAAACATTTTGGAAAACATATTGGAAGAACACTTCCAATTGCGATTGGTAATTTTCTAGTATTCTTTTTGGTTGGTGTTTGGCATGGCGCAAATTGGAATTATATCGTATGGGGAATTTTCTATGGCACATTAATTGCAGTTAGTGGTATGTTAAAGCCTATATATGACTGGCTTAATAAAACACTAAGGATTAAAACAGAGAGTTCTTTCTTCCATTTATTTCAAATATTAAGAACATTTTGGATAACATGTATTGGATGTATTATTTTTAGAGCTGATGGATTAATTGAGGCATGGCAAATGTTTTTGAAAAGCTTTAGATTTATTGATTTTCCAAATGGAATAAGGCACGAATTACTTAGTTTTGGACTTGATAAAAGCAATTATGTCCTATTGCTAGTGGCTTTGATTGTTTTGTTTATCATAGATGTTTTGCAAGAAAAAGGAAGTGTTCGTGAACGTATTGAAAGTAAGAAAATATATATACGTTGGGCGTTATATATGGCAGCCTTTTTAGCAATTATATTATTTGGAATATATGGACCCGGATATAGTCAGAGTCAATTTGTCTATATGCAATTTTAAAAGGAGTTGTGATTATGTTATTTAAACAAAAAATAAAAATTGGTTGTGCTGTACTTATGATGAGCATGGGCTTGTTTTCTACTTCTTTTGTGTTAAATCGCCAAATGACAGGTGATGAAGTTAGAGTGAAAAATTTTTATCAATTAACTGATAATAGCATCGACATGATGATTATTGGTGCAAGCACTTCTTATACGGATTTTTCAGCACCTTTAGCATGGCATAAGTATGGAATAACAAGTTATTCTTTAGCTACAAACATGGCACCAATGGGATTAGCAAAATCGATGTTGATTGAAGCACGAAAATACCAAAATGCAAAACTATTTGTAATCGATATTAATGGAATACTATATAATGATGAATACGAAACTAAAGAAGGTTCGCTAAGATTATGGATTGATAATATGAAATATTCTAAAAATAAAATCGATACCATTCGTGAATTGATTCCACAAAATGAACGAATGAGTTATTATATTCCATTTTTGAAATACCATTCTAACTGGGATAAAGGATTAGAGTGCTTGAAAGCAGCAAAACAAGAAATAGATACTTGGAGAGATCCGGTAAATCTATCCATATTAGGTGTAGAAGGTAGAACAAGAATGCAGCCGATGAATAATGTTTATAGTGTCGCAAATTATAAAAAAGAGTCAAATATGTATGAAAAATCGGGACAACATTTAAAAGAACTTCTAGAGTATTGTAAAAATGAAGATCTTTCAAACGTAGTATTTACAAATATGCCTAGATATTATAACGATAAAATGTTACCACAAAGAGAACGATTGAATACCGCAAAAAGGCTGATTCAAGAATATGGATACCGATGTATTGATTTAGATGATTATGTAGAAGAGATCGGATTAGATCCAAAAACTGATTTTTATAATCCTAATCACTTAAATATCTATGGACAAACAAAAACAACTTATTTCTTAATGGATATGTTACTAAAAGACTATCATCTAAAAGGTGAGCACGATAATAGTGATGTAGAAAGATGGAATAAAGAATATGAAACATATAAAAAAGTGTATCAATGGGTCGATTGGAAAATAAAGCATGGCGAGGACCAACGTTATACATATGTTGATGTGAAAAATGTGATTGATGGCAAATTTGATAAGGAGATAGCAGATTATGGAAAGTAATATACTAGAATATCTTGAAAGAAGCGCTAAATCTTATTCTAATAAGATCGCTTTTGCGGATAAAGACAAAGAAATCACCTATCGAGATTTGGTAAAAGAATCAAAAAGGATAGGAACACAGTTAGCAAAGCAATTTTCCCCAAGAACACCGATTCCTGTATTTATGGAAAAAAGTGTAGATACGATATGCTTGTTTTTTGGAATTGTATATGCAGGATGCTTCTATGTACTTCTTGATACCAAACAACCTAAATCTAGATTAGAGCATATCATGAATACATTAAATGTGAAAACAATGATTTCATCAAATAACTATTGTCGTGATTTAGAAAAGCTATCCTATGAAGGTAAAGTAGTATTACTTGAAGAATTAGAAGGAACGATTGATGAAGCCCTTTTATCAAATGTAAAAGCGCAAGCATTAGATATTGATCCGCTTTATGGCATCTTTACGTCTGGATCTACAGGTATTCCAAAAGGTGTTATCGTAGCTCATCGCAGTGTGATAGATTTTATTGATGTTTTCACAAAAATATTTGATATTAATAGTGAAGATGTGATTGGAAATCAGGCACCATGGGATTTTGATGTATCTGTAAAAGATATATATTCAACCATTGCGACCGGAGCAACCATGCAGATCATCCCAAAACAGTACTTTTCATTCCCTTTGAAACTTATAGATTTTATGTGTGAACGAGAAGTCACTACGATTATTTGGGCGGTTTCTGCGATGTGCATCATCAGTACACTGAAAGGGTTTGATTATAAAGTACCAACACGATTAAAGAAAATCATGTTTTCAGGAGAAGTTATGCCAGTGAAACAATTAAATGTATGGAAACAATACCTACCTGATGCAATGTATGTGAATTTATATGGACCAACAGAAATTACATGTAACTGTACTTACCATATCATTCATGAAGAATTAGAAGCAGGAGATGTGATTCCAATAGGTAAACCTTTCCCTAATGAGCATATTTTCCTTTTAGATGAAAATGATAGAGAAGTAAAAGAACCGGGGCAAAAGGGGGAACTATGTGTTTCTGGTACTGCTGTTACATTAGGCTATTTCAACAATCCTGAACAAACCAAAAAGGCGTTTGTGCAAAATCCGTTAAACCCATATTATATGGAAACCATCTATCGGACAGGAGATTTGGCTTATTATAATGAAAATGGATTACTATGTTTTGCGTCTAGAAAAGACTTCCAAATCAAACATATGGGGCATCGTATTGAATTGGGAGAAATCGAAAGTACATTAGAAAGTATCGCAGAAATAAAACGTGCTTGTTGTATATTCGAAAATAATAAAATTCATGCTTTTTATGATGGTGATATCGAGAAAAAAGAAATTGTACGTGGTATCAAAAAGACATTACCAGTATTTATGGTTCCAAATGTATTCAAACAAATCGATCAATTTCCAATTACAAAAAACGGTAAAATCGATCGTAATGAGTTAAAAAGAATGATCGAAGGTGAACACGATGTACAAGCCTAATTACGATGATATTTTAAATACAACATCTACACCAGCGTATGTGTTTGATATAGATGTGTTGAGAAATCGTATCCAATTTATAAAAAAAATATTAGGAGATAACATACAAATTTGTTACGCTATGAAAGCTAATCCTTTTGTGATAGGTGAAATCAAAGATATGATCGATCGCTATGAAGTATGCTCTCCAGGTGAATTTCAAATTTGTGAGCGAGCGAATATACCAATGGATAAAGTGGTTTTATCAGGTGTCTATAAAGAAGCAAAAGATATCCAAAGAATAATATCCACTTATCAAGATGATATCCTATACACATGTGAATCAGTGAATCAGTTTCATTTGATTCAGAAGGTTGCTTATGAAAATAAACTCAATGTTAACGTATTATTGCGTGTAACGACAGGAAATCAATTTGGAATCGATGAAAAAGAGCTATGTGAATTAGTGGAAAAACGAGATCAATATCCAAGTGTTACGATAAAAGGTATTCAACATTTCTCTGGAACACAACGTAAACGTTTGTCAAAATATGAAGATGAATTATCCTATGCTGATCAATTGATCTTAACATTGAAGGACTATGGATTTGAATCAGAGGAATTAGAGTTTGGACCAGGTTTCTATGTAGAATATTTTCAAAATCAAAAGCCATATGATGAAGTTGCATTGATGGAGGGCTTTCGTAAGTTATTAGATGATTTGAGTTTTCAAGGAACAATCACATTAGAGCTTGGAAGATTTATTGCGGCAACTTGTGGATCTTATTATACACAAATTGTAGATATGAAAAAAAATCACGATATTACATGGTGTATCGTCAATGGCGGTATGCATCAATTGAATTATTTTGGACAAATGATGGCAATGAAACTGCCTTTTTATCGTCACTTGAAAAATAGAACCATTCAAGGAGAAGAAAGAGGTTGTAATATTTCTGGTTCTTTGTGTACCGTAAATGACAATATTGTAAAGGGATTGCCTTTATGTGAACCTGAAATTGGTGATATATTAGAGTTTCAAAATACTGGAGCGTATTGTATGTATGAAGGTATTAGTATGTTTTTAAGCAGAGACCTTCCTAAAATATATCTTTATAGTGAAAAGGAAGGCTTAACACTGATGCGAGACACATTTGAAACAAATGTGTTGAACTATAAATCCATAGGAGGAAAATAGAGATGGAAAAATTAATTGAGATTTTAGAAGAAGTGAACCCAGATGTAGATTACAGAACATGTAAGACTTTGATTGATGATGGATTATTAGATTCTTTCGCAATCTTGGAAATTGTATCAGAAATCAATGATGAATTTGATGTAGAGGTTAGCGCACCAGACATCGTTCCTGACAACTTTAATTCCGCAGATGCACTTTGGGAAATGATCAAAAGATTACAAGGTTAATATGGAAAAACGGGTCTAGCAATTTGCTGATCCGTTTTTTCATTTTACTGTAAAATACTGGAACCGCTATCTTATTGAAAGCATACAATAACTTAGTATAAAAGAAGGAAGAATGTCCATAATTTACGTTGTTATGAACAGGAATATGTTTGTAATTATTTGTAATTTATTGTAAAATGATACATGAGATTGAGAGGAGTAGTTAATTATGATCAATGAATTCAAGAACACAAAGGAATTCAAAGAAGAATTTAAAAGAAGGATTATCGAACACTACGGCCGTTCATTTGAACAGGCACACATCACAGAAAAATATATGACTTTGGGAGAAATGGTAAGGGACTACGCAAGCGTTCACTGGAAAGATACAAAAGATGCTGTCAGTGAAAAAAGCGAAAAACAGATGTATTACTTCTCTATGGAATTTTTAATGGGAAGACTTTTGACGAATAATCTGATGAACCTTGGCATTTACGATATCGTAAAAGAAGGATGTGCAGATCTTGGGCTAGATCTGAATGAATTAGAAGATTTAGAAAGTGATGCAGGTCTTGGAAATGGTGGCTTAGGAAGATTAGCTGCATGTTTCCTTGATTCCTTAGCAAGCTTAAATCTTGCAGGAAATGGAAACTGTATCCGTTATGAATATGGTCTGTTTAAACAAAAAATTGTAAACAATGAACAGGTAGAAGTACCTGATCAATGGTTATCATTAGGCAATGTATGGGAAGTACGTAAACCTAAGCATGCCGTGAATGTGAAATTCGGTGGACATGTAGATATGTGGATGGGAGAAGATGGAAAAGCTATCGTAAACCATATACCAAGTCTTATTGTTCGTGCGGTTCCATATGATGTTCCTATTGTAGGCTATGATACGAATGTTACCAATACACTTCGTCTTTGGAGCGCAGAGGTGGCAGATGATGCATGTGATGCAGCAAACTTAAATGAATATGTAAATGAGGTCAGAGAAATTTGTCGAAATGTTTATCCGGATGATTCTACTGAAAAAGGTAAGATTCTGAGATTGAAACAACAATATTTCTTTGTATCCGCAGGTTTATATAACATTATTGATGCACATCTTCGTAATTATCCGAATTTGGACAATTTTGCGGAAAAGAATGCAATTCAGTTAAATGATACACACCCAGTATTATGTATTCCTGAATTAATGAGAATTTTAATGGATGAATATAAATATGAATGGGATCAGGCATGGGATATCGTTTCAAATACTATGGCATATACAAATCATACTGTATTAAGCGAAGCATTGGAAAAATGGCCAATACAATATGTACAGGATTTATTGCCACGAGTATTTATGATCATTGAAGAAATCGATCGTCGTTTCAAATATTGGGTTTCTCATGATGTTAATAGAGCAGATTTGATGAATGAATGCTGTGTCATCAAAGACGGACAGGTTCATATGGCAAATCTTGCTATCATTGGTTCTCATAGTGTCAATGGTGTAGCGGCTCTTCATACAGAAATTTTGAAGACTGATGTCATGAAAAACTTCTATGATATTTACAACAACAAATTCAACAATAAAACAAATGGTATCACACATCGTAGATGGTTATTATACTCTAATCCACAGTTAACCAAACTGTTAGAAAAAACCATTGGAACAGACTTCAAAAAAGATCCGGAACGTTTGATTGATCTTATGAACTATGTTGATGATGAAGGTCTACAAAAAGAGTTTATGAATGTAAAAATGGAACGTAAGAAAATTCTTGCGAAATATATCAAGGATACATTGGATATCGATGTAGATGTAAATTCCATTTTTGATGTACAAGCAAAACGTTTGCATGCTTATAAACGTCAGTTATTGAATGTGATGAACATTATTGATCTATATTTCCATATGAAGAATGATCCTAACTTCCGTATTTATCCAAGAACGTTTATCTTTGCGGCAAAAGCAGCACCTTCCTATACCTTTGCAAAAGAGGTAATTAAGTTGATTCACTGTGTTGCGGAAAAGGTAAATCATGATAGTGATGTTAACCAATACATGAAGGTTGTCTTTATACCGAATTATGGAGTTAGCATTGCGGAAATCTTAATGAATGCTGCTGATGTTTCTGAACAGATATCAACTGCAGGTAAGGAAGCTAGTGGTACTGGTAATATGAAATTCATGATGAATGGTGCTATTACAATTGGAACAATGGATGGTGCCAATGTGGAAATCGTTGAACGAGTAGGATATGAAAATGCTGAAATCTTTGGACTACGTGCAGATGATGTTGCTCTTGTGAAACACGAAAACAGCTATAATGTTTGGGATAAATACAACAAGAATGCAGATATTCAGAAAGTTGTAAACAGCTTTGTTGATAGTACATTCTCTAATGATCCTAAAGATTTTAAACAGATTTATAATGAATTAATGTTTAAAAATGATGAGTATTTGTTATTGGCTGACTTTGAAGCTTATGCACATGCACAGCATAATTTGGAAGAAAAATATAAAAATCAAGCTGGATGGGCAAAATCTTGTTTGATTAATATCGCACAGTCTGGATTCTTCTCAAGTGATCGTACAATCAAACAGTACGCAGATGAAATCTGGAACATTAAACCAATTAAAGTGAAATAGGAACTTTTTGTTCCTGTTTTTCTTTTTGGTGTTGTTTCTTTGTTATGATTTGCGATACAATAGAACCAGTAAGTAGAGGAGGATAATGGTTATGAAAGAAAAAATTGTGAATTATATCGAACAGCATATGGATGATTATACATCTTATGTAAAATTTTTATATGAACATCCTGAAGTAGGAAATGAAGAATTTCAAGCAATGAAATTATTAAGTGATGCATTAAGAAAGAACGGATTTGATACAACGGAAGGATACGTGGTGCCTACTGGTTTTATCGGAACCTATCATAGTGGAAAACCAGGACCTGTCATCGCTTATATGTGTGAATATGATGCACTACCAGAAGTAGGGCACGGTTGTGGTCATAATTTAATAGCGGCTACCTCTTTGGCAGCAGGCTGTGCTTTAAAGTCTATCATCGATGAAATTGGTGGAGAAGTACGTGTGATAGGTACACCAGCAGAAGAAAATTTCGGTGGAAAAGTGTCTATGGCGAAAGCGCATGTTTTTGATGATGTAGATGTAGCAATGATGATCCATCCTGATACGAAAAACGGTTTGGGTGGTAGAACAGTTGCATTAAATCCGTTAAAGTTTGAATTTTTCGGTGTAAACACACATGGTTGTCAGCCACAAAATGGGAAAAGTGCTTTGGATGCAGCCGTGTTAACTTATCAATCGATTTCAATGATGCGCCAATATGTACTACCTCATACGTATATTCATGGAATTATTCGTAATGGTGGGGAAGCAGCAAATGTAATTCCTGCTTATGCTTCTATGGAATATTATTTCCGTGGAGAAACCATGGCGTATGTGAAAGAACTTAGTGAAAAAGCAATACGTTGTGTAGAAGGCGCCTGTGCAGCAACTGGTTGTACCTATAAAGTAAGTGTTTATGAATGTCCTTATGATGATTGTATCATCAACTATACACTTGCGGATGCTTTGAAAGAAGAATACGAAGCTTTAGGAAGAAAGCAAATCGATCCTGTAGATGAGGTACCATGTGGATCCAGTGATGTAGGAAGTGTTAGCTATTGTTGTCCTACCTTACATGGATATATAAAGATTGCAGATCCAGGTGTAAATGGACACTCAAAAGAGATGGCATGTGCAACGATATCCGATACAGGTACAAAAGCTTTGCGTGATGGGGCAATTTCATTAGCAAATTTAGGGCTTCGTTTGATTTGTGAGAAGGATCTTTTAAAGAAAGCAAAAGAAGAATTTGAAAGATCAATCGCTAAATAAGATAAGTTAAGAATCGTCAAAAGGATCTAAGGCTATGTTTATCATAGAAATTAGATTCTTTTTTATATTTCGTTATTCACTTTGAAAACTAATATTTGCTTCCATTATTGATAGGAATAGAAGAAAATGATTGTTTTTCACAAAGAGGTCTGTTATAATAAAATAGCAGGTTATAAGAAAGGAGGATTATTATGGGCATATTAGATATTTTATTGATGGTAGCAGCGGTCGTATTAATAATACTCTCCTTATTACAGAGTGGAAAATCAGATGGACTTAGTGGCGCTTTTACTGGCGGTGAAGGGTTGAACCTATTTGCTAATGTAAAAGAACGTGGTGCAGAAAAAGTCATGTCTAATGTAACTTTGGTTACAGGTATCATCTTCTTCGCTCTGGTATTGATCATTCGTATTATGAAGTAAAAGGCCGTATATGGTCTTTTTTATTTCGCAAACTAAATAGTAGAAGGAGGTATCATCATGGATATTAGACAAATCATATTAGATACCATAAAAAGTCAAAAATACAAAGGAATGGATGCATCTCATCTATCAAGAGCATTAAAAATGGAGGATAGTACCTCTTTTACTGAATTGATGAAGTGCTTAAATGATTTAGAAGCTGAGCATATTTTAGCGAGAGATCAAAGAGAACGTTATTTCCTTAGTGAAACCTTAGGTTATGTCATTGGTACATTAAGAATCAATCCTAAAGGGTATGGCTTTGTGGAAACCGGAGAACAAAGCTTTTATATTGCTAGAGACCGTTTGTATCTTGGGATGGACCAAGATAAGGTTTATGCGAAAACGTGGACGAATAATGATGGAAGCGTAGAGGGAGAAGTTGTTGAGGTATTGGAACATAACACCAATCATATCGTTGGCGTTGTAAAAATCAGAGAAAATCAAGAAAAATATTTTCTACCTGATACACCAATGAGAGATCGCCGTATCAAAGTAACCAATTTTCATGAATTCAAGGTGGTAAATGATTCTAAGGTTCTTCTTACCATTGACAGCTATGGACAAACATTAAAATGTCATATTGAACGAGTGATAGGTTATAAATATGATCCAGGAGTAGATATACTTTCAATACTATTGGATCATGGTGTCATACCGGAGTTTAGTGATGATGTTATGAGGGAAGTTCAAAATATTCCCGAACAGATTGATCCAAAAGAAAAAGAAAAGCGAGAAGATCTAACAGGAATATTGACCATCACAATCGATGGTGATGACGCAAAGGACCTGGATGATGCGGTTTCGGTTGAAAAAATTGATAAGGGATATCGCTTAGGGGTACATATTGCGGATGTCAGTCATTATGTTACTGCAGGAAGTGCAATAGATAAGGAAGCGTATCGAAGAGGTACCAGTGTTTATGTAGTGGATCGAGTTGTGCCGATGCTACCACACATGCTCTGTAATGGTATTTGTTCTTTAAATCCCAGAGTAGAGCGATTAACATTAACTTGTATGATGGATATTGATAAAAAAGGAGAAATCATGAATTATCGTATTTTTCCATCTGTGATAAAAACGACGGAACGTATGACTTATCGTAAAGTGAATGACATTCTAGCTGGTGATGAAGCTGCTATTAAGGAATATCCACATTTATTGAAGATGTGTATGTATATGAAAGTATTATCCGGTATCATAAGAAAACGCCGTGAATCCTTAGGCGCAATCGATTTTGATACAAGAGAAGCGAAGATTCTTGTCAATGCAAAAGGTAAGCCTACCGATATTGTATTACGTGAAAGAGGAGAAGCAGAAAGGATCATAGAAGATTTTATGATTGCGGCTAACGAATGTGTCGCTACTCATGTGAAATGGTTAGAAACACCATCCATGTATCGTGTTCATGAAGCACCGGAACCTAAAAAAGTACGTGATTTTGCCAGAACGGCAAAAACATTAGGTTATACCTTTCAAGGTGGAATTCAATCAGTGTATCCTGCACAATTCTCTAATATGTTAAAAGAAGCAAAAGGTAATGAAAACTATTTTGTATTGAGTAGCTTTATGTTAAGAAGTATGCAAAAAGCAAGATATGATAATCGATGTCTGGGACATTTTGGATTAGCTTTAAAAGAATATTTACATTTTACTTCTCCGATCAGACGTTATCCTGACCTTGTTGTGCATCGCATGTTGCGAAAATATGTTTTCACACAATGCGAAAATGCCGATAAAATGAAAAAAGATGAAGCATGGTGTGAAGAAGCAGCAAATCAAGCAAGTATGAGAGAACGGATTGCGGTTGATACAGAACGTGAAGTAGACGATATGAAAAAGGCTGAATATATGGAAAAATATATTGGCTGTGTTTATGAAGGTGTGATCAGTGGGATCACTAAATTTGGTATGTTTGTTGAATTAGAAAATACCGTAGAAGGTCTGATTCATATCTCAACAATAGAAGATGATTATTATCATTATGATGAAGTAAGTAAATCACTTATCGGAGAACATACTGCAAATGTGTATCGTATGGGACAAAAGGTAAAGGTCAAGTGTGTAAATGCGGATCGTTTTAAAAGAGAAATTGATTTTGAATTAATGACGAAAAAGAAAAAGAGAAAAAATAAGAGGGGTTGAGTATGAAAAAGGTTTTGGGAATATTATTATGTTTTATACTATTTGGTTGTGCTACCACAGAGAAGAAACAAGAAGAACAGCCACAAACAGCACCTGAGCAGAAAGAAGAACGCAGTGATATTGATGTCTCTTTCCTCGCAGTTGGGGATAATTTAATACATAATGCAGTATATGATGATCCTTATTGTAAAACAGCAGATGGTTGGGATTATTCTGGAATTTATGAACATACCAAGGATATGATAGCATCTGCGGATATCGCAAATATTAATCAAGAAACCATTCTTGGCGGTCGCAAGATGGGATTAAGTAATTATCCTAGTTTTAATTCACCGCATGAGTTTGCGGATGCTTTGGTTGATGTTGGTTTTGATTGGGTATCTCAAGCAACAAATCATTGTCTGGATATGGGGGAACAAGGTATTTTATCTGATTTAGATTATTGGGACCAGTTCCAAGAACAAGTGATAACAACAGGAATCAATCGATCTAATGAAGAACGTAATCAAGCTAGAGTCATAGAAAAAAATGGAATGAAAATCGGTTTGTTGAATTATACTTATGGTACGAACGGTTACGTTGTTCCTGAAGGTAAGGACTATTTGGTTAATTATATTGATCGTTCTAAAATACAACAGGATATCGATCAATTAAATGCTTTAGAAGTAGATGTCATCGTAGCGAGTATGCATTGGGGAACTGAATATAATTTCGGAGTAGAGGATGAACAAAAACAACTTGCACAATTCTTAAGTGATGCCGGTGTACGAGTTATTATTGGCTCTCATCCTCACGTGATTGAGCCTGCAGAATATATTACTAGCAAAGATGGAGAGCAAACCTTAGTGTATTATTCTCTTGGCAATTTTATTTCAGCTCAGGATGTAGAGCATTCTATGTTAGGTGGCATGGCTAAATTTCAACTTCATTTAGATGGGAAGAGTGGGAAGGTCAGTGTAAGTAATGCAGAATTTTATCCTACTGTAACTCATTTTGAAGCAGGTATAACTCATTTTAAAACTTATTTATTAAAAGATTATACAGAAGAAATTGCTTCTACGCATTATCTGACCTCATTAACCAAGAACTATTTAGTTGATCTGTGTAAAGAGGTCATGAAAGAACCAGATCAAATCAAAATTATTTATTAGGTACAGGAGGAATTGCATATGAGTAAAGTTATTACTTTTAATCGTAAAGCAAGCCATGATTATTTTCTAGAAGAACGCTTTGAAGCAGGGTTGGTATTAATGGGTACGGAAATCAAAGCAATTCGTAAAGGTCATGCACAATTAAAGGATTCTTATATCAGCTTCAGAGATGGCGAAGCCTTTATCAAGGAAATGCATATACCGCCTTATGAGTTTGGTAATCGTTTTAATCACGATGAAACAAGAGATCGAAAACTTTTATTGCATAAAAGTGAAATTCAGAAATTGACACAGAAAGTAAAGTTAAAGGGTTACACGGTTGTGCCAACCAGTTTGTATCTTGAAAATGGGATGGCAAAGCTAGAAATTGCTTTAGCAAAAGGAAAAGACCTTCATGATAAGCGAAATGCTGAGAAGGAAAAAGATGCCAAGAGAGAAATTGAAAAGGCATTAAAAAATCAATATTAGGCAGTTGTAGTTTACTGTGTTTTGTGGTAAACTACAACTGACCCAAAACCGGGGGTGTTCTGGTTTCGACAGGGATATGTATGGTATCAATCGCAGTCGAGTGGTTACGTTATAACCAAATGAATTTAACTGGAAAAACTAAATTAGCTAACATCTTTGGTGGAAACCAGAGAGTTGCTTTCGCTGCTTAATAACCGACATAGGTTCGCAGCCGTCACTGATGTATTGACCTTTGGTACTCAGTTGTACGCTTAAGATACGGAGGTTAAGGAAGCTATTTTGCCTAAGGATGGTTTCTCGAAAATAAATTAGGCGCCTTCTATAGGTGTTGTTCATGGCTACCTATAGAATATTAGCATGAACTAAACTGTAGACGTTGATACGTGGTGCTATTTCTGGACGCGGGTTCAATTCCCGCCACCTCCACCACATAAAAAACAAAGTTGGATGTCATCGATTAAGATTTGACTGTATCCAACTTTTTATATTTTTTTTATAACTTTTCCAATACAATATATATTGCAACCTTCATTAAATTTGATCATAGGGTATTTAGGATTATGACTTAATAATCCTTGATTACATAATTCTTTGATATAACCATTCCCATCTATCATAAATACTCCTATCTCTCCACAATTTATTTGATTTTGCTTAATAACCATGACTTTATCACCATTTAAATAAGTTGGCTCCATACTATCACCACTAACACTAATTACAAAATCAATGTAATCATACTCTTTAGGTATCATGATAGTTTCAGATGGGATATCATCAAAAATGAAAAGTCCTGAACCAGCAGAAAGTCCAGTTAAGTATTCAGTTTTTGCAACCATATTAAAGTGTTTTTCATTCCTCTTTTCATTAATTAATAATTGTTCTTCTACTCGTAGAGACTCATTGTCTATAACTTGTTTAACTTGCTTTTTTCCATAGATATCTAACTTTCTAAACTTTTTCAAGTATTCCAGTTCTTCTGTATTTAGACTAGGCTCTTTCTGATTAGTAGATTCAAAAAAGTATTCAGCTTGCAAATTAAGAAGTATGCATATTTTTTCCAGCATGATAATATCAGGCTTACTTATACCTAGTTCCCAGTTACTGATTGTTGTATTTTTTACAGCTAGCATTTTAGCAAATTCTGTTTGACTAAGATTACAAGCAATACGAGATTCTTTTAATTTATCACCAAACATATAATCACCTGCTTTCACATTTTGATTATACCATTTAATTTGGTTTATGCAACACTTATTCCAAGTTAATTGGAATAAAATGGTATTAACACATTGACTTTCAAATAAACTTGGATTAATATAGCAGTGTAATCCAAACAATGATGTGGGAGGAGGAAAAATATGAGTGTATCAAAGAATATAAAGCTTTATCTCATTGATCATGAGATCAAGCAGAAAACAGTTGCAGACCGTATCCAAATGGATTATGATAAATTATCACAAACATTAAATGAAAAACGTAAATTAAATGTTGAAGAGTTTGCAAAGATTGTTCGTGTACTTGGGGTCTCAGCAGATGTTTTTTTAAAGGATAATTAAAGGGGAGGTAAGTATTTTGATAACAAGTAAAATGAAAGTAGAACAATTTAAACGTGAATGTAAAAGTGTTCAATATTATAATATGATTATAGAAGAGTACGATAATAGAATTAGAACACTTGATGAGTTACTAGACAATTTAGAAAATAAAAATACAGGAAATACAAAAAATCTTTTGTTGGAGCAAGAGGAGTTGCTTATTGAAAGAAAAGATTTTGAAAATAGAAGGAATGAAGTATGGAATAAGATATCAAAAATTGATGAAAAAAATGACCAACAAATGTTGATTGATGCGTTTATAAATAGAATTTACTATAAAAAACTTATACATAAATATCATTTTAATGATTCTTCAGCCTTATATAGACATATAAATAGTGTGATAGAAAAGTTAATTTAAAGAATTTATAAGGGCTGTAACAATTGTCACTCGTTATAGCCCTTTTTTATTTAATTTAATAGGAAAGTTCTCTTAATAAGAGATGAAGCATAAAACAAAAAAAGCGCATAAAAACGCTTAAATGAAAAAAGCTAAATAAATTCAAGAATTAATCGGGTTTTCTAACAAGTGTATCCTCATAGCATTTTGGACGCTACCAGGTTGGAGGTTCAGGGTCACCTTCATCTAATAAAAAATCAGCTTCTTTAGCATAACACCATTCAGTCATCTTTTCTTCATAACCACAATTAGAACAGCACATATCAATATAGTTGTCCTTCTGTATTGAATCTAATTGGATATCATAAATAGCATTTTCATCTAGCTTAGGTATCGTCATAATTCAATCCTTCTCTTCTCTTAGATGTGGGTACCCAGTAATCTATATATTCCATATAATGTCTACACTCACAAAGTAATGGATCTGTATCAAAGGTGTCAATCAGCTCTTGTCGATATGAGATCTTTTTTAAGTGAGTGTTATTCTGTAAGGTTAGCTTCCTTTCTACTTCATCTTTGTGATGGTGGTTACAAGTAGCATTGATGCCATAGTAGCGAATCATTTTAAATTGAGCTTCAGGTATATGCATAATCAACTTTTTCATAAACTCAAATATATCTTCTTCAACATCTATACGTTCTTTCGTCTTGTGATGTTCATAATAATAATGAATCATCTTATTATCTTTATCATAATTGAGGATACGAGAAGAAGCCATAACAGGTCTACCAGTATAACGAATGATGTAAGAAACAACAGCATCCTTTCCACTTTTTGATTTCATTTTAGGAGCATTTACATAAAAACCATTTTTTTGATCTTTATAAAGCTGATTGATAAGAGATTTGATTTTGCGCAAATATTTAGGATGATCAGTATAGAATTTTTTAATATTATCAAGCAGTTGTTTCATGAAAGATTTCCTAAGCGTTTCGTAATTGATATAGTTAATAGCCTTATAGTGATTTTCCTCATCCATACCACCTTCCGTAACTAAACAGTGTATATGTGGATTAAAATTCAGTGCTCTTCCAAAAATATGAAGAGTGAG